>CAYYNL010000060.1:0-23273 GCA_964472925.1 uncultured Fibrobacter sp.
TGCGCAATAGATTACGTGTTATCCGCGTCAATCTACTGCGGTTTTTAGGTTAAATGAATAAGAAAGAATGAAACAGTATATCGAGAAACTTTTCAGGTGTAAAATTCCAGGCCTGTTTTTTACTCTTTTTTTCCGGAAGCGAACTGCATCTGTTTATACGGGCTTTCCTGAGCACATTGTTTTCTTGCGACCAGGAAAATTAGGAGATATGCTTGTGGCTACACCTTTATTCCGCGCATTGAAAACAGAGTTACCTCAGATAAACATCACTGTTGTCTGCAGCCCTTACAATTATGCAATAGTCAAAAATACACCGGATGCTGACACTGTTAAAGTTGTCAACTTCCATTCACTTCGTTCCTTGTCAGCTTTATTAAAATGGATTCGAACAAACCATGTGGATATGGTAGTTGATCTTACTCCCGGCATTTCCAGAACATCTACAATTCTATCCTGTCTTCTGGGTATGGCCGGGATAAGGACTGCTGGTATGCACAAAGCAGATTTTTCCAGATTCTTTGATATCAACACCGACCCTCAGGGTATGCATATTATA
The DNA here is from genome assembly GCA_964472925.1 of uncultured Fibrobacter sp. Lineage (GTDB taxonomy): Bacteria > Fibrobacterota > Chitinivibrionia > Chitinivibrionales > Chitinispirillaceae > JAAYPC01. The sequence continues at coordinate 557 of CAYYNL010000060.1, forward strand.
GACCGGAACAGGGTACTGCTGGAAACAGTATTACAGTATCGATTCAAAACTACCGATTTCCATCCTTTGATTTACTCTACAGAAGAGCAGGTCGCTACAGCAACTGATTTTATCAGGGGAGTCGGTAAAGATGAGTTCATTATAGGTATCAACCTGTCAGCAGGTAAAATAGAGCGCCAGTGGAAGTATGAGAATTATTTAAGACTATCTCTTATGATTCAGGAACATTTCGTCCGATCGGTGAAGGTCATTCTTTTTTCTCATGGAGAACAAAGACAGTGGGCAGAACAGATCGCCAGGCAAACCGGTTTCCACATTGCTCCTTCCACAGATATACTTACCACAGCCGAGATTCTCAGATATTGTAAACTTCTCTTTACGCCTGACACGGCATTCCTCCATCTGGCCTCTGCAGTGAAAATACCGGTTGTTGCTATTTATTGTACTGCAGGTGAAAATCTGGTCAGATGGCGGGCTTATGGTGTAAAAGCCAGAGAGCTTGTAGCCTCACAGTCATTAGATGTAAATGAGATTTCCGTACAGGAAGTTTTTAAGGAAATAAATGATATATTGGAGACAGGAAAAAAAGATGCTGAGATCAGATGAAACTTTTTCCGGAGGTATTATTCCGGTTAAAGAAACAAATGAAAGATCGCTTATCAGAATCACACAGTTTGTAGTTTTGTTTTTTTTGTTGTTGACAGAAAGCTCTGCATCAAATGTTATCGACAGGATGTTCTTTACTGGGGTAAGTATTACATATCATGACAGGCTTGGACACCTTTCTTTATCAGGTGGCAGAGAGCAGGATATCGCCCGCACAGAAATTCCCTCTATTGGTCTGCTTGTTGGAAAGAGATTCGCTTTACCCTGGAAATTAAGGTTGCATGTTCCTGTAAATATAGATTATGGTTCTGCAAGAGAAGAGCCTGATGAATCCTTTGATGGAGTTAAAAAGAACAGTTTATTCCATTTCGGTTTGATACCATTGCTACAGTTGCCTCTGAAATTGAATTCAGAGTCTGCTTTCTATTTGTCATTTGGAAGCGGTCTGCATCTGGTTCGCTTTACTGAGAATACTGTTGATGATTTCATGTACTCCTCGACCTGTTCTTCGATCAGTCTTACAGGTGGGGCGGGTTTTGAGATCATGACAGCAAAAAACCGGGCAATTACTGTTCAATATACTCTGCGTTATGGAAAACCGGTTTACTATAAGTACATGAAGAATCTTTTCCCCTACAATGGTCTCGATTACAAGGAAACGTTCTTTACCCACAGCATTCAGTTTGTGGTGATGGTGTACAAGGGTTACCGGACCTTGAGATAATTAGCGGGTGTGCTGGTATTATCCCAGGCATAGGAGCTGGGCGCAGAGCACGACTGATGCCAGTTCTGTTCGTAACCGGGTAGGTGCTATTTTTACCATGTCAGACCCTTGCTTTTTTAAAAGTAAAATTTCCTTTTCGCTGAAACCGCCGGGTGGGCCGATAAAACAGGATACCGGAAAATCTGCTGTGTTAATTATGGTGCAGATGTTTTCACCTTCTGGGTCAGCAGTGATCTTTTTTCCTGAACAGTTTTCCAATGCTTTTTCCAAAGGAAGTGGGTTGTCCAGTAAAGGAAGAAATGGGTATAGTGATTGTTTCATTGATGAAATCATTTTGTTTTGCAATCTCTGGTAATGTTTGGGCCACAGATTATTCCACCACTGATCCTGAGAGCAGTCACAGATTACCGGTGTGATCCGTTCGACACCCATTGCGGTGCAGGCTGATGCAATTGTCTCCAGAGCATCACGATCGGGGATGCCGATATTCAGATGAATTTTGGTATTTATTCTTTGGCAAAATTTTCTCTGAACGATATTTCCATAAGCCTGACCATTACGTACCTGATCAAGAGTACAGGTAAAAATTTGCCCGCATCCATCAGTTACGTTGAACGGCTGGTTATGTTTCAGTCGCAGAACTTTGACAGCATGAGTGGTTTCTGTGAGATCCAGTATAATTGAACTTTCTGTGATCTGACAGGAATAAAAAAGAAAATGGTTGTAATCTCTCATGGCTTTTTTTGTATTACTGCTGAAAGTTTTTCGGTATCGGAGTCGCGCTCCGCAAGGCTCTTTAATTTATAATATGAGTCAAGGACTTTTCTGTAATAATTAATGGAGAGCGGTTCATTTTTAGATAGAGTTTTCTTGATGGTATGGGGGCCCTGGTTGTAGGCCAGAAGACCCAGTTTGAAGCTTTGAAAGCGGTTGATCAGGTGAGTAAGATAAGCTACTCCTACTGCGATATTGATTTCTGGTTTTAAAAGATCATTTTCCGATTTGAGTTCAATATTGAGCAGTTTTGCCATCTCCTTTGCAGTTTCGAATTTAACCTGCATTAATCCCATAGCTCCACTGAGATTACCGCTTCGGTATCTGCCTAATGCATTAGGATTAAAAACGCTTTCCACATGTATTACCGCCAGAAGCAGGACCGGATCATAACCGAATTGCCTGCTGCTGGAATAGATCAGATCTGTCAATTGCATGATAATATTTGGACCAGTTTTTTTTCCAGCGAAAGAGTAAAGCAACCGGGATATCCTGCATTTATCGAATGTCTCCTTAAAGGTGTATTGCAGCAGGAGATTGTCTTTTTTTAGTTCTGCGATATTATTGGTGAATTGATGACGGCGGTGCTCATTTTTAAGAATAATAAGGCTTAATGCGGTAAAACATATTAGAAGCAAAGCGATAAATGCGATGCTGAGAAGTTCGGAAATCCAGATTTTATTGCCATGGAGCAGAATTCCTATCCGCTTGAATTTATTAGTTTTGGTCATGGCTTTTGCGTAATGGTGTCTTTAAGGATTCCCAACTGTTCCATGGGACGCAGTCTTTCCTGCATTCTGTTAATTTCGATGATCGCATGTTGTTTGTATGTAGTGAGTTTATAGAGTTCCTGTTGTTGCTCTTTGAGATGAATGTTTTGAAGGCGTATTATAAAGAGTAATGTGGCAAACCACCCGCACAAGACTATCAGTACAAAAATGGCTACAGGACGGGAGATTCTTACACCTGTTTTACGGGAGAGCAGGACACCTCTGCGCCTGAGCGTTGCCAGAAGTCCTGGTGGTGCAGCTGTAGAATCGTCGGAATAAACAGGAATAAGATTAAAAAAAGGGGCAAAGGCTCTGGTGAGGGTTTCGTTTTTAAAGATGAGACCCAGTTCACCTCCCTTTGCTTTTACCGAATTGAGTATTTGAAGAAACATCTGTACAACTGATTCGTCAATATAGGTGATATTTTCCATATTCACCATAAAACGCCGGTTGCCATCCTGCAGAAGAACCGCAAATTTTTCTCTCATCTGGGGGATAAGTTCCTTGTGAAATGCTCCTGAAAGAAACAGAAACACTGTATCATTTCGCCCTTCAATGATTATGTCCAGTGTCTCAAAGCGCATCTATGTATTCACCTTTTCTTCTGATTTTTCTGAAGGTAATTTTGCCAATGTTTTTCCATCGGGAAGATGGTTCCAGATCTACATTACAGGAGAGAATAATGGCTATTCCCAGAGATGGTTCGCATGGGAAGTCCGGAGATGATGCCGGGATACACCAGATGTCAAAAGGTTTGTGAGTTTGAAAATAGAGCCTTACTCCTCCCATGCGATCTTCTATTACCCATCTTGTAGCAGAATTGAATTGAAATAATTCTACACCAGGTTTTTCAAATATCTGTGAGCGGTGCCGGATTCTTACATCTCCGCTGCAAAGACCTGGGAAACTGAAAAAAAGCTGGGTAGCAAATTTAAAATGATAATCCACCAGTGAGATATTAGAGAGTTGATAGACGAAATTAAAAACCGGAGAATCCTGTTCCAACCCGTAAACTTTTTCTATGCTCAGAGGGCTGAGACGGTCAGCTCTGAGTATAGAGCACTGACGTTCAAGAACGATTCTTACTCCGGAACTGGTTTTGCGGACTTTGTATCCAAATTGACCATTGAGAAGATTGCCCAGTTCTTTTGCGGTTCCGTTAATCAGATCTGAACTTTTGCAGTCCTGAGTGAGGATACGATCGATAAACCAGGTTCTTGATTTTCCAGCAACAAGGATGTTTGGTGGCTGATGCTGCTGGGGGGAGTAAGCGGCACAGAGATTGAGATAACGGTCACGAAAATCAAAGGCAAAGATCTGGCCTCCGCTATTGTTATCGATATAGGCCTTAAGTGATTTATTGGCAATAATTATGGATTTGACTCCATTTTTCAGAAAATCAGTAATTCTGATCTGACCACCTTTGGTATTATTTTTCAGATAAAGGGTCCGTTCAATACTGATGAGTTTGGCATAGGACCACAAACGGTCGTTAGTGTTTTCAAATCCGTATTCTTTTCCAGGAAGCAGACGATGGATATCCTGTGCCAGACACAATTGACGGATCAGAGGGGCAACTGTTTTGGTATCTTTTGCTGATTGAAGTTTCTTGTTGACATCCAGAAGCTTGCGCTGTAAGATGCCGATCTGATCAAATGAATAAAGGTAATTGAGAAAATGCTGGTCGGTCTGTTTATTACCTTCAATTAGAAGGCTGGAAGGAACATACTGCAATCCCAGAGCAGGATTGGAGCTGATGAATTCATTGAATAGGACCGATTGGAAATTCAATAGATATTTATCCATTTCACCTGCAGCATAACGCAGCCATCGGAACGGATCGTTGTTTGCATTCAGGGGCATCATATAGTGAATGGTGGCAAATTTTGGAAAAGCCAGTTCACTTTTATCCTGGGAATAAATCTGATTAAGCCAGTCAATGAAATTTGCAGGGGCGGTCATGGGGTTAATGACATTAGTGGATATCAGGGCCAGTGCTTTACCTGTATGTTCCGCCATCCAGTAACCGCAGCAATATCTGGTTTGTACAGGGAAAAGTTCCTGACTGAGAATAGCATAATTCAGTCCTGCATTAGAGAGCATGTCGATTAGAAATGGTTCCCAGTTGGAACAAGGTGGAAGAAAGCCGCAAGGGGTTTCACCGGTCAGTTCAGAAAAAAGCTGCATACCATGATTAATATTATGAGTTGTCAAATCAAGAGGAGACAGACTGAGAAATGGTTCTGTATAGCCGGTTAGAACCCATTCCAGATTGCCCTTCTTAGATAATTCCCGCAATTTTGATAATAAAAGAACATCTATAGATTCAAGAAAATAGCCTGGAAAAACCAGATTAAAGCGAAGGTGCGGAAATTCTGCTGCGATGGAAAGTAAATTAGCAGTGAATGAATTTATGGCATCCCTAAGAGCCGTTTTAGGCATAAGACGGTTTTTACAGGGATGAAGTAGTAAAGCCAGTGCATGTCTTTTCATATCATTCAAATTATAATTGTTCCATCAACGTTTCAACTGTAGAATTAGTTAAATCTTAATTTTGTATACAGGTGCTTGCTGTGGCATATCCGTTTATTTATATTACACGATTGCTTTCATACAATTTCAAACAAATTCTTTTATTTCGCGCAAATATTCCCTCAAATTACATATCACAATATTGAGTATCGGAGGATAGAAAATGCCCAAATATGTTTATTCATTTGGTGGTGGGAAAGCTGATGGAGATGAGTCAATGAGAAATCTTCTGGGTGGCAAAGGAGCCAATCTTGCCGAAATGGCAGGTCATCCAGATCTAAAACTGCCTGTTCCTCCAGGTTTTACAATAACCACAGAAGTATGTAACTATTATTTCCAGAACAATCGCGAATACCCCAAAGAACTTAAGGCTCAGGTGCAGGCTGCACTTACTAAAGTTGAAAAATTGATGGGGCGAAAATTTGGTGATACTAAGAATCCGCTTTTGGTATCGGTGCGTTCGGGTGCTCGTAAGTCCATGCCTGGTATGATGGATACAGTGCTAAATATCGGTCTTAATGATCAGACTATCGAAGGGCTCATAGCCAGAACCCAGAATCCCCGATTTGCCTACGATGCTTACAGACGGCTGATAATGATGTATGCCGATGTAGTGATGGAGAAAGCTGAGGGATTGGAGCCCAGGGGTGGAAAAGGCATACGGAAGATTCTGGATGAGAGACTGGAACAGGTTAAAAAAGAAAAGGGATTTGTAAATGATACTGAACTGACAGCAGAAGATCTTAAATCGCTGGTTAAGGAGTTCAAAGAAACTGTGCTGGAAATTTTGGGCAACCCATTTCCTGAAGATCCTCTGGATCAGTTGTGGGGAGCAATTGGCGCAGTTTTTATGAGCTGGAATGGTAAGAGGGCTGTGGAATATCGCCGCATTGAAAAAATTCCTGATGAATGGGGAACTGCCGTAAACGTTCAGAGTATGGTTTTTGGAAACATGGGAGAAAACTCTGCTACCGGAGTGGCTTTTACCCGAAACCCTGGTACCGGAGAAAATAAGTTTTATGGTGAGTATCTGATTAATGCTCAGGGAGAAGATGTCGTTGCCGGAATCCGTACTCCAGCACCAATCAATGAATACTCCCGTCATGAACATGGGGAGCAGCTGGATACACTTGAGCAAGTAATGCCTAAAGTTTACAAACAACTTTTCGATATTCAGAGACGTCTGGAAAAACATTATCGTGACATGCAGGATATCGAATTTACGATCGAAGACGGAACCCTTTACATGCTTCAGTGCAGGGTCGGTAAGCGAAATGGAGTAGCTGCCGTACGCATGGCCACAGATATGGTAAAAGAAAAATTGATTGATGCAGAAACTGCAATAATGAGAGTGGCACCAACACAACTGGTGGAGCTTCTTTTGCCCATGCTTGATCCTTTAGCCGAACTGGAAGTTACACCTATTGCCAAGGGTTTGCCGGCAGGGCCTGGTGGAGCGGTTGGAAGAGTGGTTTTTAATTCAGAAAAAGCCGTTGAATGGACATCCAGAGGAGAAAAGATTATTCTGGTTAGGGAAGAGACTTCTCCGGAGGATGTCGATGGAATGCATAAAGCACAAGCGATTCTTACTTCCAAAGGTGGAATGACTTCTCATGCTGCGCTGGTGGCCAGAGGCTGGGGAAAATGTTGTATTGTTGGATGCTCTGATATTAGTGTCAATGGTGATTCTTTCTCCACAAAATCTGGTGTGGTTATCAGAGAAGGTGACTGGATCTCTCTGAATGGCACCAGAGGAATAGTTTATCAGGGAGAATTAAAACTGGTGGATGTAGATCTTGAGAATAACGAATCCTACAGTACACTGATGAAGCTTTGTGATCGGTTCAGAACACTTAAAATCAGAACTAATGCCGATAACCCTTCCGATGCCAGACGGGCAGTAAGTTTTGGGGCTGAAGGAATCGGATTATTTCGCACAGAGCACATGTTTTACGGTGAAGGAAGTGACAAACCCCTGTTTCTGCTTCGTAAAATGATAATGAGTAGCGGAAGTCAGGAGCGCAAGGAAGCTCTGGACCAGCTTGCTGTTTTTGTAAAAAGAGATGTCAAAGCCACCATGGAAGAACTTGACGGTCGTCCTTTCACAATTCGTCTGCTGGATCCTCCTCTTCATGAATTCGTTCCTCATAGTGAGGAGAAACTTGCAGCAATGGCTGAGGAACTTAACATCGATATTAATCAGGTAAGGGAGAGGGGAGACAGTCTCAAAGAAAACAACCCCATGCTGGGGCATCGGGGAGTTCGTCTGGGAGTTACCTATCCGGAGATATCTGCCATGCAAATTCGTGCAATTCTGGAAGCAGCAGCAGAATTGATAAAAGAGGGCAAAAAGGCCTTTCCGGAGATCATGATTCCGGTAACCTGCACCGTAAGTGAACTTAACAATCAAAGAGAGCTGGTTGACAGTATCTATGCTCAGGTTTGCAAAGATCTGGAAATCAAGAAAATACCGTTCACTTTTGGTACCATGATTGAGATTCCTCGTGCTGCCATGACTGCAGAGAAAATGGCCGAAACTGCAGAATTCTTCTCTTTTGGCACCAATGATCTCACCCAGATGTTCTTTGGATTCTCCAGGGATGATATTGGCAGCTTCCTTCCTTCATACCTCAATAAAAAGATTTTACCATCCGATCCTTTCCAGACATTAGATCAGGAAGGACTAGGAGAACTGATAAAAATCGGAATTGAACGGGGTCGCAGCACCCGCCCAGATCTGAAAGTAGGAATCTGTGGCGAGCATGGTGGTGATCCTGAATCGGTCAAGTTCTGTCATCGTGCACAGATGAACTATGTTTCCTGTTCGCCTTTCCGGGTTCCTATTGCCCGGCTTGCTGCTGCGCAGGCTGCAGTTGAACAGAAAATGGAGGAAGAAGCTAAAACTCAAAGAAAAGTATCGGTAAGAAGAGCGGCTGCTGCCCGACCTTCGGCTCCTGCAAAGAAAAAGACGGCAGTAAAGAAAAAGGCCCCTGTCAAGGCAAAAAAGACCGTTGTTGCCCGTAAAGCAATACCGGCCAAAAAAACAACCAAAAAGGCTGTTAAAAAAAGCGCAGGAAAATCACGCCGATAGTTTTTCTTCTCTAAAGTAAAATATGCCTGTGCGGAAACTTTTGTTTAGCTTTACTGCTGCAAGGATGTTCGAAACAGCTTGCATAAGGAAAGCAATGTTTCGGACAGGCATAAATAACAGGGCACAATAAGTGCCTTGTTGTTTTTCTATCCTCAAAAGGTAAACTCTTCAATGCTGGAAATAGATCTTCATGTTCATTCACTGTTTAGCCATTGCGGGCTTCATACCGTTATGGAATTGATCAATCAGGCCAGAGCAAATGGAATGAAAGGTTTAGCCATTACCGATCATGGTTTGACCATGGGAGGAAGGTTAAACGATGTGTTCTTTAACCGGTTTCATTGTCCTTATGATGATCTTGAATTACTTAAGGGAATCGAATGCAATATTCTGGATGAGAATGGGACAATCGATCTGCCGTCTGCCTTCGTTCCATTTATGGATGTAGTACTATTGGGAATTCATCATAACACAACAAAAGGATGTTCCAGAGAGTATTATACGTCGTTACTGATTCGCGCGATGGAAAAAAACGGCACTGTAGACATAATCACCCATCCCAATGATTCTTCTTTTCCCATAGATTATCGGTCTGTTGCCCGTAAGGCTTATAGTATGGGTATGGCACTTGAATTGAACAATTCCAGAATTCTTTACTCCCGAAGCAGCATCAAAGATACAATATCTTTACTGCAGATATGCATGCAGGAAAAATGCTTTATTGCGGTATGCAGTGATACTCACGCGATTCATGAGCTGGGACAGGATAGTTCTGTGACTCCATTGTTAAAGGAAGTGGGCTTTCCAGAGGAACTGATTGTCACTAGAGATGCTTCCAGCACCATGCAGTTTATACAAGCGAGGAAAAAATCTTGCTGAGATTAATCCTTTTGCTGCAACCTGTAAGTTTGGAGTATTTCATGGTGAGCACCTTCTTTTGTGAGATGGCTGCTATAGAGATGATACTGGGAGACCTCAAATGGCTCTGTTGTAAAAAGGCTGTGTGCAGATAAAAACAGTGCCACTTTTTCCGGTGGAGCTGCATTGAGCCGTGCAATAGTGATGTGTGGATGAAACTTCCTTGTGTCTGGTTCAATTCCGGTTGATATGACTGATCTTTCAATTTTATTTTGTAATCTAATCAGGTCAGGGTTGTCGCAGATTCCTACCCAGAGAATTCTGGGGATTTTGCGGGGAGGGAAGTGCCCCACACCTTTCAAGGTCAGATTAAATGGGGAAATCAAGGCTGATTTCAAGGAATATGCGATTTTTTCGGTAATTGTATTGTCGACTTCTCCAATAAAGCGAAGGGTTATGTGCAACTGGGCTTCCTCGATCCATCTGGTCCCAGGAATTGCCATGTAAGTTGAAGTTATGTCATCTTTGATACGTTCCGGTAAATCTATGGCTACAAATAAGCGTGGCATAATGATCCTTTGTTGATTTTTGTATTCAGTTTTAAAAAAAAATATCATTTACGGACAGCGCATAGCAAAAATGAGAAGGATCAAATCTTAAAAGTGGTAGAATTGAAGGTAAAATTATGATTCCTATGCTTACTGCTAGACAGATGCGTGAAATTGATGAGAAAGCAATTGGTGGTAATCTTGTGAGTGGATATTCCTACATGCTGAGGGCGGCTTTGGGGATATTTAAAACAGCATCTGAGATGATCAAATCGAAAGCGGGCGGGGAAATAGCTGTTATTTGTGGTAAAGGAAATAATGGGGGAGATGGATATATTGCTGCCAGAATGCTTATGGATGCAGGGCATAATGTAATGTGCTATTCTTTATACGACACTGATGAGCTCAGGGGTGAAGCAAAAATCGCATTTAATGAATATATCTCCAGAAAAGGCAACTTTCTGATCCTCAATGATATCGATGATCTTGGCGCAATCAATGGCAGTTCTTTGATAATTGATGCAATGCTTGGAACCGGCTTACGGGGAGATCCCAGGGGAATATGTGCCCAGGCAATAGAGATGGTCAACAACTCTGGGATTCCGGTACTCTCTGTTGACACTCCATCGGGACTCAACAACGATACTGGTATTCCGGGTGATCCATGTATCAGAGCCGATGTAACGGTAACCATGGGGTTTCCAAAAGTTGGACTTTATTTTTATCCCGGAAAGCTTTATACCGGCAGATTGATAGTCCAGGACTTGGGGTACCCTGATGAAATAGTGGCACAGAAAAAAGGAGCAACCTATTTGCCGTCGCTGGATTTTATTCGCAGAAATTTTCCACCTAGAAATCCGGGCGGTTCAAAATTCGATCATGGACTGGCTTTACTGGTCTGCGGGGCAAGAGGATATACAGGTGCACCCACTCTTGTAGCTGAAGCAGCATTAAGAACCGGCTGCGGTATGACTCATCTTGCTGCACCTTTTTCCTGCATCCCAATATTGTCGGTTAAAAATACAGAAACTGTACTGCATTCTTTAGATGAAACAGAGAATGGCACTGTAGCTTACAGTTCAATAAATCAGATACGGGAACTGGTTAAAGGCAAAAATGCACTTTGTATAGGACCAGGTTTGAGCCACGATCCCCAGGCCTGTCAACTGGTGCGGGAGTTAATATCCAGCGTAAAGGTACCTTCTGTACTGGATGCAGATGGTTTAAATGCATACAAAGGAGTAACCGAAGAACTTAAAAAGCATAGTGGAGATCTGATTATCACTCCTCATCGGGGTGAATGGCAGAGGCTCTTCGGTGAGCTCCCTACCGAACCATTGGAAATAATCTCACAGGTAAAATCGATCGCCAGTTTGTACCGGCTTACTGTTCTGCTTAAAGGCAGTACCACCATAGCAGCAACTCCCAAAGGTGATGTTTTCATCTTACCTTTTGGTAATTCGGCTCTGGCCAAATCTGGAACCGGAGATGTCCTTAGTGGAATAATAGTTTCTCTGATGGCAATGGGAGTATCCACACCTGTAGCGGCAGTCATCGGATGTTATATTCAACAGAAAGCAGCAGTGCTGGCAAGCCAGAGCCTCAGTGAATATTCTGTTACAGCAACCGATGTCATCGCAAATATTCATAAGGTTATACTATCGATAATTGGATGAATATAGAATTACGAATGTATTATGGAATGTAATCAAAAACGCTTGATGATAGCTAAATCTATTGATTTGGCAGTAAAGAAGTATCTGTTATTTCCTTTACTGTGTCTTTTGCCGAATCAGGAGAATGTTTTTGAGTTGAAACCGAAATTGAAGTTTTCTCAAGTGTCAGGTTTTTAGGCTTCGGTTTTGCGATGAAAAAAAATAGTATTACAGAGCTGCCCAAAAGCATTGTTATTCCTCCCAGAATAAAAGGAAGGCATCGGGTCTTACCTCTTTGAGGGATATACTGAGTATCTTCCAGCAGTCTGGCCTGCTCTTTCTTACGTATTGCGGATGGGATTCTACAGCAGCGAAGGTCTTTGAATGCGCTGAGCTGATATTGATTAAACAAGGTTTTAATCTCTGATGCCCGATACTGTTCTGATGATTTCTGGAACTCAACTATTCTGGAGCAATCTAAAGACAGGCAGGCTCCTTTGCATTGCCGGTCTATGATTTTTAGGATCTCGATGTCTTTAGGGCGTGCTGATGGATTCTTTTTTAGACACTTGTCAACCAGGTCGGCAAGCCAGAGAAGTACAGTAGGATTTTTCTTACGTATATCTTCGGGTTTATTTGAAATGATGGCGTTAATTATTGAATTGGGGGTGTTTCCGGTGAAAGGCAATTCACCGGATAAGCAGAAATAGAGAAGTACTCCCAGCGAGAAGATGTCGCATGCTTCGGTAACTACTTTATTGGTGGCCTGTTCGGGAGAGATGAAATAGGGTGATCCTATAAATGAACCGCCACGGGTAAGTGTTTTTGAATTCGATAAGGATGCGATTCCGAAATCGGTAATACGGATTATTCCCCTTTTATTTAAAAGTATATTTGCGGGCTTAATGTCCCGATGAATTATTCCTTTTTGGTGAGCGCAGATCAGTCCGCATATAATCTGCCGGGCGATTCCTATGGTTATCAGATTTGGCAGTGTTCCGTAAGAGTCGAGTAATTCCTGAAGATTCATCCCATCGACAAACTCCATTACCAAAAAAGGACGATTGTTATTTTCTCCATAATCAAAGATGCGGATAATGTTATCATGAGAAAGAGCGGCAATTGCTTTGGCTTCAAAGGAAAATCTCTGGATAGCATCAGTGCGGCGCACCAGATGCGGATGCATCATTTTCAGGGCTACTTCACGATCCAACAACCGGTCTTCGGCAAGAAAAACACTGGCCATTCCACCGACACTGATTTTTCTTATTATTTTATATCGCTGTAGAGGGTGATTCTGGTTCATTGGAAACTGAATGTTTCATGGGTAGCACAAAATGTTAAATACATATATTAAGTCGATAGTGTCGGTTAATTAAACAAAAGAATACTTTATAAAGCGGCTAAAGCATACAAATAAATTTCGAATCTCAAGCAGCAAATCCTAAACAAATCTCAATTACTAATCATTTCTGGCTTTCAGGAAACCACTGACTAAGCCAGTGAAACCAGATGTCGCGTAAAGGCGCTATCGTGCTTTCTTGCTTTCACGGCTTTGTCGCTCAATCAAATCTACTGCTGCCTGTGGCGGTAGTACTTGACTCCTTACTCCTTACTGTTCCGGTTTGGAATTTTAAGCACTGTAATTTTGAAATTTGTGATTTATCTGGAATACAGTGTCTCTCGTAAAATTTACCGGACACTGCTGAGATTAAGTATTAATATAATCTCTATTTATGTAAATATCTAAAGAGAAACTGAAAAAACTGGTTCTTTAATGCAAAGAAGTAAATTACGTAAACGAACTGATCCGGGATTTTTATGATTCTTTAAACAATTCTATTAAAGCTTGTAATTTGCTACTGCTTTTTTCTGAAGAAACGGATTGCATCTAAGACAAGGCTCATATCCACACAGGTGTTAACGCAAGGCCCGTGAGGTCGGTCATTAATAACTCCATAGACCGGAATAGGGTGAACATCCTGGATTCCCAGAGTAAGATCTCTTTCACATGCGACTGCTATTATGCCATCAGGATGAAGAGCGGCAACTCTGCGGCGGGCTAGTGTTCCGCCATTTACTACTTCAATTTTTAGTCCGTGCTGTTCACCAAGGGTAACCAGTTCACCAACAGGACAGCGCCCGCAGCGTACGCAATTGTTTACATCATTGGTGATTTTACGGTTACAGATATCTATCTGAAGGCAATGTGGCAGCAAGACCAGAATTTTGTCTCCTTTAATTCTTGCTGATTGTGCTTTGGTCAGGGAGTTGTTTACTTTAACAAAGGATGTTCTGAGCTTGTTCCTGTCGATTTTAAACAACTGTGCCAGAGAAATTGCTACAGGAAATAATAGCTTTACCGTAACAGATCTTTTATTGTGGGGATACAGAAGATCGATCCCCACTAATGATGTTACAGTAATGAGAAAGAGACCTGAGAATAAGATACCGAAGAACAGAAGAAAGAATATGCCTACCAGAAGATCAACTCTGGGATTTAACTCGAAGAGCCTAGGGTGAATAAGATAGTAGACAGTACCCTCGATACCTGCGACAATTATTAGGCTAAGCCAGCAGAATAACAGAAAAGGGAATTTGGTCCATGCGGCTCGCCAGGCGGTCTCATCAGAAACTGAAACGCTAAGAGTAGAGTTATTCATCTAAACTTTTGAAAAAGATTATGCCACATTCTCGACTCTTTGCACTTGTGGAACCCGACTCTTGAGAACTCGTTCAACACCCATTTTCAGAGTCATTGCTGCACCTGGGCATCCGCTGCAAGCTCCCCTAAGACGGACTTTAACCACACCATCTTCAGTGACATCTATAAGCTCTATATCACCACCATCTGCCTGAAGATTGGGACGGATCTCATTTATTACCTGCTGAACTTTTTCTTTCATAATAGCCTCGTTCATCGTTTAAGTTTCAATATTCTTCATTCAATATTCTTCATATAGAATTCGATTAAGAATTAAAGCATAATGCAAAATAAATACCTTTTCAGGAAATGCAAAATCTTATTTCAAGGAAGAAATCGTAAATTAAATCAGAATCCAGTAATGACTGGTTAAGAATAACAAATATTTGATGTCTTTACTAAAATATTTCCTAAAGATCCCTGTATTTTTGCCGATATAATAATAGGAGAAGGTGGCAGTATCGCTATAAGAGGCAAAAAAAAGGACAAAAGCACCGTGCTTTTGTCCCCAGGAGATTTCGTAAGGTAGAAGAAACGGCAAATCCTTACTTTTTAAATATCGGTAGTTGATACAAAAATCTTTAGAGGGATCTGAAAATGATAGTCCAGGGACCAGGACTGCAAAGCTACACTCAGCCTAAAACCAGTCTCAAAAGCCTTAAAAGTCAGCAAAAGGCAACTGGGGAACCGCAGATTAAAGAGAATGATACTGTAGAGTTGAGTGGAATTGGTCTTGAACGCTCAGAACTCCTTTTAAAGATACGCCAGAAAATCCAGAATGGTTTTTATAACTCCGATTCTGTTCTGGAAGATATTAGTCACGGCTTGGCAAAAGCATTAGACCCTCAGTAGAGATTAATCCCCTCACTTCCTGTGAAAGTGATTTAAAAACTATTGCAGTCTGCAATAACTGTTTAGATTTAATTTCCCGGATAAATCTTGACCTGTCATTTCTATATCGGTACAATTAAAGTCTTTAAGAATTGCTTCATTTAGGAGTGGAAATAAATGACAAAATTGCTAAAGATATGTTTTTTCTTTACTGTACTGGTTGGAATAACTTTTCAATGTATAAGAAATGACAAAGTGCTGAAGGCGGATCTGGTTGTAGGTGAGCAGGTGGAATGCAGAAATGGTTTTATTCGGAAAATGACAGATGGGTATACTCTGGCAGAGAATGATACTGTAATTGTCTTATCGGATTCCAAAGTAAAATTAATATTTGGCGATGGGATTATTTATCTAAACCGTAACTCAAAACTGAGAATAGGTTCCACGGCCAGACAGAATGGCAGTTATCGGCTTAAGTTATATCTTCTTGAGGGAGAGTTGTATTTTACTTCACGCGAACAGAGGAGAAATCCGGATTCGTTTGTATTTATTGGCCATGGAGTAACTGCAACTGCAAATACCGGCAGTGTTAATATCAAATCAGACAGTGAACAATTGACCATAGTACAACTTTCTGGCTCTACTCTCCTTACATCTATTGACACTGAAGAGCGGCTTATAAACTCTTGCAGTCGTCTGGAGATCAGGGGACCTAATAGAGGCCGGGTCGAGCCTGTCAGTCAATCAGATGTTTCGAATCTTAAAAACTGGGTTGGGAATACAGCTATCAATACGGTATTATCCCAGTCAGGATGTACTGCTCAAAGCACTGTTGTCAAAAATTTAGCTCCGGAATGGGTCCGATTACCCGATGAAGTGTACATGACTGGTGAGATGGTTATTGATACGGTTCGGGCGGTTGATCCGGAAAACGGAGAGGTAACTTATCAATTGCTTTCAGGCCCGCAAGGCATGACTCTGGATGAAAAAAGTGGTGAATTACAGTTTAAACCGATCAGTTCCGGAACTGCAAATATCACTATCAAGGCGATCGATTCTGATTCCCAATCAACAGTACTGGATCATTTCATTACCATCTCTTCAATTCCTGCGGTGGTGTTAAACGCTCCACGAATGGTCAGTCCCGGTGAATACTTCAGCATCAATGCTTCTCTTCCCAGAAATCTGGCAAACCAGGCATCTATGTATCTTTATCGGTTCGATTGTAATGGCGATGGCGTTTTTGACTATCCGGAGTCAGAAAAATTCGGTAAAAGATCGATGGTAAAAAATTGTGACTTCTCCAATGAGGGTACCTTTTTATTGAAAGTAGAAATGAAAGACTCTGAAGGGAAAACTGTTTCTGCTGTCCGCAAAATTCTGGTTAACAGAAGACCAGAGGCATCTCTTAAAGTGACACCGGTTATTGGTACAACTGAAACTGAGTTTCTGCTGGATGCCTCCGGTAGCAGTGATACGCGCGATGCTCCGGAAGAGCTGATGGTACGGTTTGATATCGATAATGATGGCCGATGGGATATTCCTTTCAACACTGGATTTATCACTGAAAAAAGAACTAAATGCAGTTGGAATGAAGCCGGGAAATTCAGAGTTATTGTACAGGTAATCGACAAGCAGGGAATGACCGATACTGCGTCTTCAGAAATCATTGTCAGTCATGGCATAAAAATCGATTATATCACCTGTCCTGATACTATACATGTGGGAGATTCCATAAAGATTGAATGTAAATACACTCCTTCAGAATTTGCGGTTAAGACATTTAAATGGAGTTTCGATAATGATACTCTTTTTGAGCTTTCAACCGATAAACCGGTTTGTAATCATGTTTTCAAAAATGATGGAGTGACAGTTGTCAGATGCTGTGTCATCGATGAAAAAGGGTTTGCTGCTAAACAACATAAGAAAGTGATAATCGTAAATAGTGGTTGCAGTGTTAAGGCCGGGGGACCATACAAAGCCAATGTAAATGCGCCTGTTGTAATGGAGGGGGTTGCCATAGACCCTGATAATAAAATCCTGAAATATTACTGGGATTTTGATGGGGACAAAATCCCGGACTGGAACTCTGAACAAAATGGTAAAACCACTCATATCTTCAAAAGATCAGGCAGAAAAAAGGTATTCTTCTCAGTAATGACCGATGATAGTCTGAAATATTCTGACAGCACTTTTGTTCAAATCATTAATGAAACTCCTGTAGCTGATGCCGGTGAGGATATAGTTTCCAGAAGCGGAAAAAAAGTAAAGCTCAACGGGACTGGGCAGGACAAGGATGGAAATATTGTGGAGTACAGATGGGATTTTGACAATGATGGAAAAATTGACTGGTCTTCTGCGGATAACGGAATGACTGAAACCACTTTCAAATCCTATACTACTGCTGTGTTTTCGGTTATGGATTCGGACAGCAGCATCTCGTACGACAGTATCAGAATCATAATCTGTTCTGATGACATGCAGACCATAGAAAGTGAGAAGTTCTGTATCGATACTTATGAATACCCGAATAAAAAAGGGGAGATACCGGTTTTGAATGTAACCTATACCCAGGCCAGAGATAGTTGCCAGAAGCAAGGTAAGAGACTTTGCACTCCAAAGGAATGGGAAAGTGCATGCCGCAATGAAAAAGAAAAAAACAATTATCCTTACGGAAAGAATTATATAATGGAAAGATGCAATACGTTAGGTAATCCGGTGCTAAAAAATAAAGTAAGTGAATCCGGTTTTTTCTACGATTGCCGTGGAGATGCCGGAGTTTTTGATATGAGTGGAAATGCTGCAGAATGGACCGAATCAGAAGGGGGAGAGCCTTATGTATACGGTGGTTCATGGCAGAGTGGTGAAAATGAAAGCACTTGTGGCTCAAAATTTCAACTTCAGGGTGGCGGGAAGTATTTTTATGTCGGGTTCAGATGCTGCAAATAACAATAAAACAGATTGTTAGCTTTTTTAATCATAAGAACCGCTGGTGGTTTTCATTAATCAGCGGGCTGTTATTTTCATTGTGTTACCCGCCATTTAATACCGATACCCATTGGCTACTTTTTCCTTTTCCCTTTCTCAGTTTTGGCATATTACTTCCTTTGTTGGGGCTTTCTGTACAGAAGCCCTTTAAAAAGGCAGTTTTTTACTGTTATCTCTATTCTTTCGCTTTGTCGATAGGACAATATTACTGGCTGATTTTTGACAAAGTTGAAGGGCTGTGGCACCTGGTTATATTGGGGTTATTATTAGGATCGGCTGTGATGGCGCTGATTTTTCTTGGTGCTGCGCTTCTGTTTAGGATAATTTACAGGAATTTTCCAAAGCTCTACATTATACTGTTTCCTGCCGTTTGGGTGCTTATTGATTATGTACGCACGCTGGGTGATCTGGGATTTCCCTGGTCATTTCTGGGTTATGCACTTACACCGGTTTTGCCTCTTTCCCAGTTAGCATCTGTTACAGGAGTATGGGGATTGACTTATCTGACTCTCCTTGGCAATATGCTTCTTTGGGAGTTGATTTCCTCATCTTGTAATAACAGACTGACTGTTAGAAAATTGATATATGCAGGTATGTTTGTTCTCTTTCTGATTGCGGTCTCAATATGGGGAATGATTCGCATGAACAAATCCCCGGAAATATCATCAGTAAAAGTATCGATACTTCAGGGCAATCTGGATCAGTTAAACTGGGGAAATAATTCTCTGGATACGGCCTTTGCAGTTCTTCGGTCACAGATGCAAGAGGTTTCTAAAGAGAAACCAGATTTGGTAGTCAGCTCAGAAAGTTCCATATTAAGTTTTGTTGCACGCAGGTCGGATCACAATCAAATGTTAAGAGATATCGTAAATTCCGCTGGTGTACCGCTTGTATTTGGATCTTTGCATTGGGATAACGGGCCTACAGGTTCACCTTATGAATATCTGGTATATAACACTGCGTTTCTTGCCCAGCCGGGACAAAAAGAGTTCCAGTTTTATCATAAGATAAAGCTGGTACCTTTCAGCGAGGCGATTCCTTTTGAGGTTCAGTTTCCTATACTGTCCAGAGTTAATCTGGGAGAGGCAGATTTTCAGAGGGGAAAGGAATATACGATTTTTAATATTGGTAATACTATAAAAGCTGCACCATTAATCTGTTATGAGGCAATTTTTCCGGAATTCGTTCAGAAGTTTGCAAAAAAGGGTGCAAATCTGCTGGTTATGATAACCAATGATGGCTGGTTTGGGAAATCCACCGGCCCATATCATCATGCCGAAATGGCACGGTTGCGAGCTATTGAGTGCGGTATTCCTATTGCCAGATCGGCTAATTCCGGAATAAGTATGTTTGTGGATGCCTACGGTCGAATAGGTAAACGAACCGGATTGTATGAAAGAACACTGATAACCCAAGAGGTCTATCCTGTGAATCTGGAAACAGTCTATACCAAGTGGGGATGTTGGCTGGTAAAGCTATGCCTTGTGATGGTCTTTTGCAGCTCGGTATGGATACTTTTCAGAAAATTCCAAATCAAAAGCACCAAAACCTAAACAAATTCCAATAAACCAAATATTTAACCCACCCACTAATAGTCCCAGAGAACTATTGAAATAATAATTATCCATAAACTACTCTTTATTTGAATCGCCACTTTCATTAGCTTTTTTAATCTGTTTTATTTTTTCTACACTCAAACCGGTGATTTCCCCGATAAATTGAAAATCCAGTCCTTTTTCCAACATCCTTTTTACCAACTGCTCATCTTTCTTTTCTATTTCAGTATCCTTTTGTTCAATAATGGATTCCTTTTTTTCAAGTTCAGCCCTTTCTTTCTTTAGTTCAGTATTTTTCTTTTCAAGCTCAGTATCTTTCTGTTTAATCTCTTTTCGCAATTCAGCAACAATCCTTTCAGCCTTCTCTCTTTTCAACCTTTCTTCCTCACGAAATGCATCAGCTATTGTTTCCATATATCCCCTACCACCACTATGTTCTTGTGATACTATTTCTTTGAACTGATTGATTGATTCTTCTCTGATTACCGACATCAGATACAGTAATACGACTCTCAGGTAATCGTACTGCCATTTTTGAATCTTTTGAAGTTCTTCTGATTTCCTGATAATCCAAGGTAATACTCTCCAAAGATTCGCACTTCTGCTATATTTAAGAGCCAACACAAAGATCTTTAGCTTTCCATCCTTAATCTCTTTTGGGTCAAAAGAACATAAATCCAACTTTAGAAAGCGAAAGTCAGGGACGAACTCTTCTGTTCCCTCTATAATTGCGACCATCTCTTTCACACTATTGTCAAGATTGCAAATTCCGTTACAATGGCATACCACAATGGAAATCACAAGTGGTAATAACTTGCCTGGTCCTTTTTGTTTCTTATGCTGCTCCCAAATTTCTACAATATAGCTCAATAGTTGGACTTGAACTCCTTTATATAGAGTACTCTTATGCTCAAAAAGCAAATATACCCATTGATCTTCTCCCATTAATTTCGCACGATAGATTACATCGGAACGATGCTCCCTGAGATTTTCATCAACCCAGTTCTCTTTCACAATCTCCAATGTTTTCCAATTAAGGGAGGTTTGAATCGATTGTGGAATTGTTAATATAGCCAGTTGTCTGGTAATCTCAATATCCTGCATCGATTCACGAAAGAAAAGATCGTGAACGTTGTTGATTTTATTTTGATGCTTATTTTGCAGGTCCATACATAAAGCACAATCTATGCCTAAACCAAAAATAAGAAGAAATATGATTACTAAAGCTGAAAGTCCTGAGGGGTGAACTATAATATCAGGCCTGAACTTGTCAAATCTACCTGATTGACAATTAAGGTTAAATTTTTAACCTAAAAGAACAGCGTGGGCAGTATTCTGTTACTGTTTCGAATTTCGAATTTAGTATTTCGAATTTTTTATCGGTCTTTAGTTTATCCAGTCAAAAAGTACTTCCAAATCGTGAATATCGCCATTAAGAATCTCCAGTACTACGATACCGCTGTTTTTTTCGAAGATACTGCGAACGATCGGTTTCAGGTCCATTTCACTTTTCAGATAAAAATGGGTATGAGAATCATTAATTTTATCTTTAGGCGTATTTTTGCCTGAGAGATTGTGATTAAGATGATATCCTACGATATTTTTCTCTTTTAGGATTCTTTCGGACTCCTGTTGAAAGTCGAATTCATGAACCAGTGATGCACACCAGAAATGGCCCAGATCGAACCAAAGATTATCGATCAATTCATGAATTTCGCAAGGGCGCTGGAGTCCGCCTCCGATTAACGGAAAATCATTTTCAAGAGCAACGGTAAAATCGCGGTACATGGCGCTTACCTCTGACAGATTGTTCCTGAAGATCTCTTTGTATCGTAAAAAATCTTCTGTATTAAAAATACCCGGATCCATGACAAAGGAATTATTCAGACAATATGCATCACCGATAGCGGCTCTGATTGTCCTTCGATAATTTTTCATATCATGTGGTATAGGTTTGTCGGTCATAAAAAAACCATGAAAGAAAAGAATATCGGTTCCCAGGTCTGTAAGATAGCGGGTGCAGTCATTTAAACTCTCTTTTATGGTCTGGAAATCATTAGAAGCCAGATTCAGGAAATATTTAGCAAAAATTGGAGAATGGATCGAAATGCTCAGTTCATCTTTGAATTCCAGTACTTTTTCAAAAAGTTGCTTATCTATGGAATTATGGATCTGAATACCGAACTGAAAACCCTGTTTACGCACAAAGTCTCTTGCAGAGATGATTTTTTCCCGATAATCCGATTGATTGAAGCACATGGTGCTGTATTCGATTCTTAACATTGTTTTCTTTTTCCGATTTATTGGGGGAATAAAGATATATTATGCCTTCTGAAGCGGAAAAAACAGTGAAAAATGGCCGGACAGTTACACTGCTTTTCCAATAGATACGACCTGAAAATGGGGAAATCTGAAAAATGTTGAGTTTAATTTTTTTGGTTTTCTTTCCGTTTCTGAGCAGCTTCCGTGATCAGATCCTGAAGGTTCTTAACCTGTTTTGTTAAAACGAATCTGGCGCGAGAGAAGTGTTCGGTGGAAATACTTATGGGCACATTTTCACCTTTCCCGTCAACAGTATAGTAATCGGTAGTTGTCTGGTCATCAAATTCCCAGATCATGACATCGTCTGATTCAAAAGTGACTTTCACATCGATGAATTTGTGATAGATGACTTGACGGAGCAGAGGTATGTAAACCCCAAAAAGCTCCAGTAAATCGCTAAGTGAAGATATGCCGGGAACTGTTATCAGCTTAAAGTACATGGTAAAGCGGGATACAACCCCATTCTCTATGAACCACTCGCCATCATCGGGGGCTAATTTGGTGTAATCCAATACCTGATCGATTTTTAATGCTACTTCAGCATATTTATTGCCTCCATAAATCAGATAGGTGCCCATAGGACCTGCTGTGGAATTCAGTGAATTGTCATTGCCAAGTTGAAAGACAGTTGCAGGAAAATTGATCTTATCCATTATGTCTTCACCGGATTCATTGGTAGCATCGGTAACCATCCAGATACCCTGCATTCTTTTCTGTGTGGGTTCTTCTGTAAGTATCATCTCATCCAGAAGGCCGCA
>CAYYNL010000061.1:0-23202 GCA_964472925.1 uncultured Fibrobacter sp.
TTTTAGTAAATGACAGATCGTTTTAGTAAATGACAGATCGTTTTTAGCAGAAAGTAAAATATGTAAGAAAAAAGGATCGAAACCTGATCGTATCAAAGAAACGAAATATTCAGATCGAAGGCAAATTCGCTTGCATTCTGACGTATTTACGGCAGGGCTAGCAGAAACCAATAAAGGGCGCATGCCTTACCAGAAGATTTCTTACAGGATTTCGGGTTTAACCTAAATTACGCAGCTGGATGTAGCGCATTCGAGTAACTATTGATTGCTAAGTTATTTGCAGGTGTTTCGACTTTATCACCTTGTCGATAAAGCCTTCAACACCTTCAATTCTAAAAACCGCATTAGATTGACGCGAATAAAACATAATCTATTGCGCATAAAGGCTCTCAGTCCTTTTTACATCATTATCTTACGGTTCTTCATCATCACCTACTAAGGATTATGATTAGTATAATTCAGGATTGTAGATCGTAAATAGTTCTATATTTGGAACAAAAAAATGGTAATAAATCAGAATTATTGCATTATCAGATCTTTCTATAATTCGATCAGCAAATCTCTTAACCTCTTCACCATTTCTAAAGAAGGTCTGTCGAAATAAACTCCACTGTCACTTTTTCCATCGATTCCCCTCAAAAAGAGGTAATACACTCCGCCAAAGTTTTTTTGATAGCTGTATCCCTTATACCGAAGTTGGAGATATTTGTCTATTGCAGTCAGATATATGTGGTATTGAAGAATATAGTGTTCGGACTTCATTACTTCTTTGAGTGATTCTGTATCATAATCCTGGTAACTATCTCCCAAATGGTTCGATTTCCAGTCCAGAATAAAAAAACGATCTCCTCTCTCAAAGAACAGATCGATGTATCCTTTCATGAAACCGCCAGAAGGTGAAAAATGTAAACCTTCGGCCTGATAATCAGTAGAGAACAGATCGGTTTGCAATTGTCCCAAAAAGAGCTGAGAAAGATCTGATGGAGAGATCTTTTTCAGTGGAAAATAAAATTCCATCTCTTTTATACAGGACTTGTCTGGAATCTCGGAAAGTCTGAAAACATCAGTTCCATCTCTCAGAGGTGTGTTCAATGTGTCGTTAATCAGTTTAGAAATTATCGGTTTCCAGGAACGGTCAAATCCATAAAGATTCAGAAGACTTTCCAGATCAATCTTTTCTTGGATCGAATTTGGATCAGAAAAGTCGATCTGTTCGAAAATGCTGTGAAGAAAAGTACCTGCAATCGATCCTTTGGGAAAATTAAAAATTGTGTAATCCTCGTTGTCTGTTTCATTGCCAGAAAAATCATTATATTCGGGGTTGAAATCATAATCGGGAGATTCCGGCATATAATGATTTCTGGTTAATGAACTGAAACTGGAGATTTTCCAGGATTCAGCAATACCGCTTTCAAGTTTCAAACATGTTAATTGTTTTGGATCGGTTTGCGGTATAACTACTTTCTTTGGTTCATCCATTTTTTCCATAACAGCAATCGATCGGTTTTGGTTACTGATTTCTGAGAGAGCCTGTCGAATCTGTTCAAACGAAAGAGATTTCACTTTCTCTTTCAGTGAAGGTAATGAGAAGTCGTCTTCGATAAGGTTTTTATGAAGAAGGTAGGCAAGGGCCGAGCTTTCTTCACCGTGTATCTTTCCCCAAACAACATAGCAACATGACTTTGCCCGGGTAAGTGCCACATAAAGAAGCCGCATATTTTCAGCAAGGATTTCGGTTTGGATCAACTGAAGATTCTTGTTTATCGCTTCGGTACCAATCGCCAGAACAGAAGCATTATCCGATTGAGGGTCGTGAAAAGTACAGGCGATTGCTTTGCTGTTTAAATCTGAATTGTGCCAGAATGGGCAGAACACTATCGGGTATTCCAGACCTTTGCTTTTATGAATTGTCAGAATGGTTACCGCATCTTTATCACTTTCCAGCCTGAGTATTTCTTCATCGGAGACCTGCATGGTACTATCGTAAATTTTCTGTAGAAACCAGGAGTGCAAATTGGTCATCCCGGCTCGTTTCTGATTCTCCTGCAGATGCAGCAGTTCAGAAAGATGAAGTATGTTGGTCAGGTGCCGTTCGCCTTGTTGTATTGCCAGAATTTTTGGTCTGATATGCTCCTGAGCCAAAAAATGGCGAAACATATACATGAAACCATGATCTCGCCATAGTTCATGGTAGTGAAGAAATTTTGAAACATAGCTCTCCCATGCCTGTTGATTTGATGCTAAATTTTCGATCTCATTTGCATTGAGTCCGAAAAAGGGAGTTGCCAGCACAGCATTAATTAGCTCTGAACGAGCAGGCTCCAGTAATGCTGCAAGAAGTCTTTCCAGATAGATTGCATCTTCGGTTTCAAAAACACTGCTTCCGCTGTCTATAACAGAAGGAATGTGCACTGAAGATAAACTCTGATGGATCATCTCGGCTTCCAGGTTAGTTCTTACCAGAACTGCAATATCGGAAGGATTAATCTTTTTAGAAGATATGAATGCCTTGTTTTCGAAACTTTTTGAGAGAAGTTCAGAAATCTCGGAAGTAACTGAATGACAGATTATGGTAGTTTTATCGTTTTTTTTGTCTGAAGAAGCCTGATCATCAACCAGTATGAATTTTAGCGAAGGCTGAATAACGCCATCAATAATAACTTGTTGCGATAATTCCGGGTTGCCGGGAACTGCTTCGGTATACTCGATATCCTGGTGAACGAACTGCCGATCGTTTCGCAAAAACAGCGTATTAAGTGCAGACAGCAGAGAAGGATCACTACGGTAATTTTTCAGCAGGGTATATCGGGCGCAAACCTGATGAGATGCCCTAAGATAGGTGAAAATGTCGGCACCTCTGAATCCATAGATAGATTGCTTGGGATCACCTATCATAAAAAGTGGTAAATTATTGCTAAATATAAGAGAAAAAATCTGATACTGAACCGAATCGGTATCCTGAAACTCATCAATCAGTGCTGCTTTGTAATTTTCGCGGAGTTTGCCAAGAAGTTCTCTGCTTTGTTTGCTGTCGGTCAAAGCGGTATGAACATTTTTGAGGAGATCATCAAAATATAACTGCCCCCTGGCTTTTTTGCGCTTACTAAGTTCCTGATTTAAATAGGAAAGGAAATTTATCTGGAGCTGCAAAATTCTATTATCGAAACAGTTTTTTAAATTTTCTGCATATTCTGCATGTTTGTTGCAGAGGGTGAAAAAGGGATGATCGGGTGGAGCAAAGCCTTTTTTGGTAGAATTAATTAGCACTGGTGTAGTAAAGTTTTCGAAACGTTTAAAAAGGGTTGGATCTGCTATTTCTGACTCAAGCATCGTATCCATGGAACTTATTAGCTCCTGGATTATTTTCTGACTGTATTTGTTCCCTTTAAGGTTAGCGGTTTCCAAGATTTTGAGAATCTGATCTCTGTCTTGTTTCCAGCAGGACTTAAGTTCTTGAAATGACTGGTAAAAAGAAGTTTCCAGTATAGAGGAATCCTCGCTTTCGGTGATTTCAGGAATGACTTTTAAGTTCGGGAAAAAGCGACTTGCTGCCCTGGTTAGATCCTGAAATGTTTTCGGACTGATACCTTTATTGATTGAGTATGCTAGAAAGGAAGATCTTTCTGAATAGAAGTTTATTCGCCAGAAATCGTGTATTATCTCCTGAATCAATGAGTTCTGATCGGTTATGATGGTAGATTCGAAAGTCGCACCGCTTTCAAATGAATTTTCAAAAAGCACTTTCTGACAGAAGCCATGAATCGTATGTATCGACACGGTATTGAAGTTATAGAGTGCGTTTTGGAGCAAAGAACATGCTTTTTCGGAATCGAGACTTGTAATCAATGATTTAAGAAACGGGTCATCTGAAGAACCGCACGAGTACGCTTTAACTGCTTTTTTTAGAATATCATAGATTCGTTCCTTCAACTCGCTTGCAGCAGCTTCGGTGAATGTCACTACCAGTATAGAGGAAGGAGGATACTCTTTTTCCAGAAGTAATCTCAAAAACAGTCGGGAGATGGTGTATGTTTTCCCAGTTCCTGCACTGGCTTCGATGAGAATATGACCGCTAAGTGGAGTATTGATAAGGTCAAATTGTGGCAACGACTCATTCTCTTTAATGGTTAAACTACTCATCTGGCTTATATCCCATCCCGTTCCATATTTGCTATAAGAGGTTCGAATATTTCCAAAGCAGTCAGTTTGAATTCTTCTCTCTCAAGAGGATCTATTGAATTAAAGCACAAGGAGTTATAAGGATCTTGAGCATCTCCGGGAACTGATAAGTAACTTTCACCCTTCCATTTTTTCAAAGCATTAAAAAGAGCAGTTTCTTCCTGCTTATTTTCCAGCAGAATTGTTTTTGCAAATTCCCATGATGAATCCGGGAAAAAGTGCAGCGGGTAACATAGCCCTTTCCAATATAAATCCAATACTTTATGAAGTAATTGCTCACTATCTTTCACTTCATTGAACCGGATACATTCATCGCGGGTAAGCATAAGGCTGATTTTTGGATAAGAAGCTGATCCGAAGTGATTTAAGAGCAGATGTCTTATCCAGAGATTAAGCAGATCAGCCGCTTTAAAGCGAGTGTACCTGTATTGAAGCTGGTGATTTTTCCAAATGTTTTGGATTGACCCATAGAGGTGAAAATCGAATAAATCATTATCAATTAAGAGATTGTCCAGTTGAGGTTTAACTTTAAGCGAACTTAGGCTATTTACAAAATCAGAGACATCTCTGGAAATTACTTCAAAGTGATATTTTCCAACGGTACCATGAGGAAGTTCTCCCATGATTTTAAACTGCTTATAACATTCTTCAACAGACTTGCCAGATAAAAGATTATCAATGAGTTTCCCGGTTAATTTATAATGTTCAATTCCTGAAACATCAAATGGTTCATCATCATAAAAATTAACATGACGAATATCCAGACTGATATGCAGTCGCCGTTGAAGAAGGTATTTTGAAGGATTTTGGAAGAAGCGGCAAAGATCGTTGATTTGCAGGGATTTGAAAGCTATATCAGGCTCAGTCAAAGGAGTTGGGAAAAAGGGCTCAGCATTGTCATTTATTTTACCTGTATTTAAAGCCGCAAGGTAATTATCTTTGGAAAAGCTGAATAGCTTTGAGTTTTTTTCAAAATAGGCTGGGCTGAAAGCCTGAAGACGGTGTTTTGTGAAAACAACTTCTCTGATAGATTGACTGTAACTATCATCTGATAAAGCGGTTATAGAATTATCGTTAGTCTGGACAATGGTTTGTGATTCTTTAATAGAAGAGGAACTGCAATTGTTTAATGTATTGATAAAAAATGATTTATCCAAGTAATCCAGAAGTTCTTCAAGAATAACCGAAGGGCGCCTGGAAGCATTATCATAAGGGTTCTGTCCTGTGTAACTGATATAAAAAAGTTCTCTTGCAGATAGCAGTGCTTCCAGAAATAAGTAACGGTCTTCCAGTTCCAGAGAGCGGTCGCCGGGTTTGGGATTAGCAGCAATCAGGTTCCAGGAGAAAAAAGATGAGCGTCTTGGGAAGGTGGAATCATCCATGCCCAGAAGACAGACGATTTTGAAAGGAACACTACGCATTGGCAATAATGCACAAAAAGTAAGATTCCCGGTAATAAAGGCCGGACGAAGGCTTTGCTGTTGGAGTCTTGAGCTGAGCCAGTTCTTTATTATATCCAGAGGAACTTTCTCTTTGTAATTCAATTCTTTGCAGATTGAATCAAGCTCTGCAATTGTATTGTGGATCATAAAGAGATCATTTTGATGTTCCTGGTCTACTTTGAAAAAAGAATTAAAATGGCGGATTAGAATCTCAGCCCATTCCTCAAGAGTGTGCTCTTGCTCCAAATGGGTAATGAACATGGTAAGATTCTCTATAAAATCCAAAAAGTTTCCCAAAATCTCACTCTGAGAACCTTCCAGATGATCGTAACCTGCAATATCCATGAATGAAAACTGGTCACCTGATGGCAGAGAATAACCCATAAGTAGTCTGTTTAAACCATATCTCCATGTGTTCTCATCAAATGGGGGTAAATTGAGCCGCTCTTTAGTCTGCTTGTCGATACCCCAGCGGATCCCGGTTTCTGAAATCCATTTTTTTAGCACAGGAAGGTCATTTTCCGAGATGGAAAAAGCGGATTGGATCTCGCTAATTTCCAGTAAATCGATAACCGAAGAAACAGTGAAACGGGATCCTGGAAGCTCCAGAAGTGTCAGAAATGATTCTGTAACCCTACTTTCAACCCGTATATTTCGATCTGCCAGAGTGTAGGATATTTTTAAGGAAGGATCCTGAACCGATCCAAACACTGCATCGATATAGGGAGCATACGTTTCGATATCTGGAGACATCACAACTATATCCGATGGTTGAAGTCCTGGATATAACCGAAAAAAATTCAGGATGTTATCATACAAAACCTCCACTTCCCGCATAGGACTGTGGCAGCAATGGATCTGAATCGAATTATCGTTTTGGGATATTTCGCATGGAGGGTATTCTGAAGTACCGCGTTCTCGCAAATTTAAGATATCGGATTGTATAGTTGCCAGAAGAGTTGCTCTTTTATTATCTACCGGAAATGAGTACTCCTCAGGTGAGTACTGATGGAGTCTGGCCAGAAAATCGCGTCCATATTTTCCCCATGAAGAAAGAAGGGAGTTACCTTGATCAAAATGAAACTGATTTTTAACATTTCGGTTCTTTCTACTTTTAAGGTTTTTGTTCAAATATCTGGAGATCTCTTTTTCTGAGAGAATATCATCCCAATATTCTGCACATGGATTTAGTACGAAAAAATTCACCTCTGTAATAGTAGAGAGTGCATTGAATATCTCTGTGTGAAAGGGGGGCAGAGCAGAAATTCCAAAGATATTAACTCTTTGAGGAAAGAGAGACGGTTGAATGTTTTTTTCCGTTAATTTATTGAAAAAAAAGTGTTTAAGTCTGGCCAGATGAATAGATTCATCGCTAAAAAGAGTTCGCCAAAGTATTGCCTGCCAATGGTTTTCTTCCATATTTTGTTCCCATCGCATGATCATCTCAGGACGGTACACAGTATATTGATCGAACAGGTCGGCTATCTTTTTAGATAATTGAAACAATTTAAGGGGATTGGAATCGGAGAGATAATTGGCCAAAGGTTTAAATTGAACCGAACCGAGGTGTGCTGGGAGTGTTTGCATGATTTTCCATGAAAGGAACTGTGGATCCGATGGGAGGTGATCCGGCAGTTCCTGGATAACAATCGAAAACAGCTCGTAAATAAAGGCATTGGGAAAGTGGTAACGACAGTTTGCCCATACTCCCATTTCTTTAGCCAGTTGCATGGAAAGCCATCTTTCCATGCCACGGTTCTGAATGATAATAATTTCCTTGTCAAGGGGAGATGATAGCGGTTCTTTGAAGATCTGTGCAAGAACTGTGACCAGACTTTCCATTCGGTTGCTGGTGTAGAGGTTTAGACCTGACATGATCACCTGAACATTTCAGGGACGATCAGCAAGGTGATCGTCCCATTAAGTTATAATGGTTTAACCGGAACATGTATATCGACGATATGTTTGTTTTCCGGATGTTTTGATGGATCATTAAGATACTGTTCATAGCAGAGTGCATCGCCCACTTGATACCCGCTTTGAGGCAACCATTCTCCACAAAGATAATCCCATGCTTCCTGAAATTGATCGCTATTGATTTCAAAATGGCCAACAGCGTACTTTCCCTCGGCGATCTCCATCTTGCCTATTTCTCCATCAACTTTCATGTGTTTGGGAACTGAGATACCAAGACTTATACGCAGCTTCTGTTCATCGGTAATCTCCGGTTCATCATGGTAGGCGCATATACATTTCAGATCTGGTTGCTCAAGAAGTCCTCGTGGCCCTGCCCAGGTCATCAGTTTGCCTAAAAGATCTCTAAAAAGATTATCGTTTCCTTTATATGGGCCGATATGCCGGATATAGGCAACTGTAAATGCCGGAATAGTTATAACCTCAACCGTTGGTTCTGGTTTTAAAGACATTTGTGTCCTCCTAAATTGGTAACAAAAATTTTCCATCCAATCAGACGGTTTGGCGCCACCGTTTTCTGAATTAATGGTAAAAAAATACTGTGAAGTAGAGGACTGTTCTTTACAATCGTTGCTAAGTGTTTTGCCGATCTTGCTTTTTGTTTTACCATTTTTGCTGAATTGCTCGTATCCACCACTACGCCACTGGCTTGCGCTCATTCCATACATCTCTTTAAAAAGTCTCGCAAAAGATGCGGAACTGGAAAAACCATAATCAAATGCAATTTCGGTGATACTTTTTTTAGGGTTGGCTATGAGCATGGAGGCGGCTTTTTCGATGCGCAAACGCTGGATAAAACTATTAAGTGTTTCACCAACAGTGCTGCTGAAGATCCGGTGGAAATGATAAGGAGAGAAGTTAGCCACTTGAGCCAATTCATTGAGAGATAATTGCTTATGAAGGTTATTCTGGATATAATCCATTACCGCATTAATTCGTGCTTTGTATTCAGCTAGATATTTTTGTGCCATCAGGAAATCACTGATTCATGAGATTTTTTCTGTAATAAACTTATTTCTGAATTCCACACGAATGTGCCCTCACAAAAATTGATGGCTATCGCGTGGTTGTTTCTTAATCACCCTGAAGTATTCCACCTAAAATACCACCTCCAACTCCGGCAAATCCCCTGGATTGCTCCTTTGAGCTTACAGTGGCTGCACGGATGCGGTCTGCCAGTCTGGAAAATGGAAGACTTTGCAGATATACGATACCGGGGCCTCTGAGAGTGGCAAAAAAGAGTCCTTCGCCACCAAAAAGAGCGTTCTTAAAACCACCCACGAATTGAATATCGTAGCTGACCGATGGTTGGAATGCGACCAGACAGCCGGTGTCAACCCTCAAGGTTTGCCCGACTTCCAGTTTTTTCTCAATTATAGTACCGCCTGCATGAACAAAGGCCATTCCATCACCTGTGAGTCTCTGAAGAATGAATCCTTCACCACCAAAAATTCCGGCTCCGATTTTTTTAGTGAATGCGATATCGATATCGATTCCTTTTGCAGCGCACAGAAAGCCATCTTTTTGACAAAGTATGGTTCCTCCCATCGAAGCAAGATTAAGTGGGATAATTTTGCCTGGATAGGGAGCAGCGAAAGCGACCTTAGCTTTGCCTCTTCCGGAGTGAAGAAAAGTGGTGATAAAAAAACTCTCTCCGGTAAGCATTCTTTTAAAACCCTTAAACAGGCCCCCTTCGGCACTGGTCTGCATTTCAATTCCGTTTTCCATATACATCATAGCACCAGCTTCAGCCCGAACGCCTTCACCGGGGTCCAGTTCAATTTCTACAAGCTGCATATCATCACCGATGATATTGTAATCGATTACATCTGCCATTGGTTGCTCCTTGTTAAAGCGACGAAAGAAATAAAAATAATAGAGATTGCTTTATGTAGCAATTTGCCATCTGAGATCTGCATTTCCAGTCTTCAAGATTTCATATTATCATCCGAAACTAAAAAATCGCAACATGGAATCGAGTCAGGATTAATTCTCTATCTTCATTTATATAAAAATGGCGATATTATAGATTTTTTTCTGGGTCCAAAAGTCTCTTATCTTTTAATTTTCCATTTAATGAGGGAAATGACGGAACAGAATATGATACCTACGTAAATGGAATTTTCGGTGCTGCATGTATCAATATTGATCTTTACTTCTCAAGTAGTATTGCTGAACGTTTGTCTTCCAACTTGTACTTCTTCAGCATCAGCCATCAGAAAACTAAAATGGAGAATTCAGACGTTAACACAAAATAGGTAAAAACGCCCAGTGATTTCCGCACTATTTTTATTTCATCATTGGTCTTTTATTTTTTCATTTTAAAAGATATCTGTTCAGAGTGAACGTCCTTCTTTAAAAGGATCTGGACTGTCTTTAATGATTTTAAAGTTAGGTTCAGAAAGATAATTCGCCAGTTACTGTTAATTTATCAACACAGAAATTATTTTTTTGCAAAACGATCAGGCTTTTTATTAACTTCAGGATAAGTGTGAATTGTTAGAAACTTCAATATGCCAATTACAAACCCAAATCTTTACAATTAAAATCAGTAATAAAGACAGATCGATTTGCTGATTTTGCTTAGACAGGAGTAACTATGAGTGGTGCTACATTGAAAGAGGATGAAGTTAAAAAAGATATTTTTGAATTTTATGAGAATCAATCTGCTGAAAAAACAGAAGATTTAAAAGAATGGCTTGATTCCGGTTCACCCCGAATTCCTCAATCAAAATCCTATTACTACTTTGAAGATAGGAAAATTAACAACGCACTAAAGATGGCGAATCTCTCTCCTAGTTCTAGAATTTTAGAGATTGGTTGTAATCTTGGGCAAATGACATTCCCGTTGGCACTACAGGGTTATGAGATTGTCGGTTTTGACCTTTCAAAAAATGCCATTGAGAAGGCAAACATGAGGGTACAACACTACAACCTTAAAAATATCCGGTTTGAAGCTCAGGATGCTGAAAAGTATGAAGGGCATGCGGATGAATCATTCGACGCAGTCTTTTCATTTTCTGCTTTCAGATATTTCCCAAATCCAGATAAAGCTCTCACTGAAGCCTATAGAGTTTTGAAAAAAAATGGGGTTATTGTAATTGATTTTCCCAATAAATACTGTCCATGGTTTAATATCATTAAAAGGATCTTTTTCATAAAACCACACATTCATGACACTTTGTATGACAAAAAACAAATTCGGGAAATGATGGAAAAGGCTGGATTTAAGAACATTGCCTTTAAAATATTTCTATTTTCCTATAAAGAATTGCCTCCTGTATTGCTTCCTTTGATGAAGATCGCTGATTTTATTTTAGAGCGTATCCCATTAATCAGGAACACTGCAGCAATTTTAATGGTAAAAGGTGAAAAAGAATGAAATTGTCTT
Organism: uncultured Fibrobacter sp.; assembly: GCA_964472925.1. GTDB lineage: Bacteria > Fibrobacterota > Chitinivibrionia > Chitinivibrionales > Chitinispirillaceae > JAAYPC01. The sequence continues at coordinate 10,987 of CAYYNL010000061.1, forward strand.
GGCTTCCGGGTTCATATTTGGCTGCTGTTTCGATCACTGATGATCCTGATAACAGCAGTTTCTCCAGATTCAAAGCGATGTATGATTTCTTAATGGAAATCAAATTTCCTACTACCAGGGCTATGTGGGTGTATCCCAAATCGGAGTATACTGGCACACCACCTTTGAAAATAGATTTCACAGCCCCTCTATTGAGTGATCCGGAATGCCTTCAATATTGCAAAAAACTTCATAGCAAAGGATTTGAAATCTGCCTTCATGGTGCATCTTGTGGAAACAATAACCGAAAGAGAACGTTGGATGCACTGAATTTTCTTGAAGAGCATTTTGAGCAATCACCGATCTTTATCTGTCATTCCAAGAATGCTGAAAACCTGTATTGGGATGCTAATACCGCAAATTTATCTGTTGAGAAAAAACTGCTGCAGTTATACACCAAAAATAGATGCTTTGGGGAAATACCGGAATCCCAATACTTTTGGGGTGACATCTGCAGGGATAAGATTAATTTCATACGTCTGTATCGTACACGATCGTTAAACACGCTGGCTTTTAACCCATCCATGCCCTATCATGACTTCTCAAAACCGTTCGTTAATTACTGGTTCTCTGCAACAAAGGGATATATTCCAAACTTGTTCTCTGAAAATAGTCTGGATCAGCTCTGCGAACAAAACGGGGCAAGTATTCTTTATCAATATATGCACAAATATGTTAATGAAGATTTGACAATACCTAAGCAGTTAAGAGAAGCAATGGAGAGAGTTGCTGCTGATGACAGGATTTTAAAAAAACCAGCCTCATTTATATTAAATCGACTTAAAGCATTTCAAAATATCCTGACCGTAAAACACAAGGAATACATATACCTTGTAAATGCTTCTGAAAAACCGGTAGAATCGGTAAAAGTCTGCCTGAAAATAACCGATGATTTCTGTTCTGAAAACGAATTTGTTTTGGATAAAAATAACAAAACGGTCATTTTTAATAGAATCGCCCCCTTATCGTTTGTCCGGTTTAAAACTTCAGATCGTGTTTTGAATAATAAAGTAGATATGGAACTGCAGGAGAATTTCGGGATTCTGAAGTTCCCCAAAGCTACAGTGTATATTAATCTTTCCGGAAAAGAAGCTTTACTGGAAATGGATTCACAACAGCTAAAAATAAATGCTTCAGGAGTATTTGTGAAATACTGCGATCCTGAGGCAGAAAGATTGAATATATTGAAAGAGATATCTTTGAAAGAGATATACAAGCTTAAAGCCGGTCAATTTATCATATTACTGCGGGAACACCTGTTTTTAGGTAGAAAGATTTCTACCAGTAAATATCTGGATAATCCAGGTAAAATTGAAGACCTTTCAAACTGGTAAATCACTTCCATTATCAAAACAGGCATAATAATGTTCCTCTTCATTTGAACAAGGATATAGTTTCGGTACTTCTGTTCTGCATTTGTCTTTGCGATGAGGACATCGATTTAAAAATGGACATCCGCTACTCTCTAAAGATTCACCATCGATGGTATGTACCGACTTAAACTGGTAAACCTTTCTTTCCGGATCAATCACCGGTACCGCATCCAGAAGTGCTTTTGTATAGGGATGGCAGGGATTCTTGAAAAGATCTTCGGTTTTTCCAATCTCTACAATACTTCCACGATACATCACAGCAACTCTTTGTGAAATGTATCTTACAACCGAAAGATCATGAGAAATAAACAGCATGGTTAAAGAAAGGCTGTCTCTGAGGCTTTTGAGAACATTCAAGATCTGGGCCTGAACTGAAACATCCAGCGATGAAACCGGTTCATCTGCAATAATAAGCATCGGATCTGCAGCAATACTTCTGGCTATGGCAATGCGCTGGCGCTGTCCACCAGAAAACTCATGTGGAAATTTTCTCATCATTTGCGGATCCAGTCCGCTTTGCACCATCAGTCTTGAGACTCGCTCGATTTTCTCTTCTCTGGATAATTTTCCTAAAAACGGCTCTGCTATGATCTCCAGAACTGTCATTCTGGGATTCAGGGATGAATACGGGTTCTGAAAAATCATTTGCATCTGTCTACGCAAAGGTCTGAGCTGAGATGGATTGAGTCTGCATAGGTCAACACTGTTGAGAAGAACACTTCCACTGCTTTCTTTATGTAATCGTATTATAGTTCTTCCAAGAGTAGTTTTACCGCACCCGGATTCACCAACCAAGCCCAAAGTTTCACCTTTTTTAAGAGTGAAGCTAACATTATTGACCGCTTTAATACCTCTTTTTTTATTTTTACTTTCTCCGAAAATAACTGTAAGATCCTTTACTTCCAGAAGATTGCCACTGTTCATAAGGAGATTTCTCCTTTTTTGATTCTTCTGCAACAGGTAAAGTGATTCTGAGCAATTTCTGTAAGCTCCATTTTCTCTTCAAAACACTGTTGTACTCCAAATTCGCATCTAGGGGCAAACGGACAGCCCTTTACCGGTTGTGTGGGGTCGTATGGCGGGCCTCCGATTACATAAAGCTGGTCAACAGTAGAATGAAGTGATGGAACGCTACGGATAAGAGCCTTGGTGTAGGGATGTGATATGTTATTAAATAGTGATGCGGTTTCTGCCGATTCCAGAATCATTCCTGCATACATAACATGGACCTTGTCACAGAATCCTGCCACAATTCCCAGATTGTGCGTGATGAAAATAACAGACATTGAATGTTGCTTTTGAAGAGTTTTCATAAGGCATAGAATCTGTGCTTGAGTGGTGACATCAAGGGCTGTTGTTGGTTCATCGGCAATTAGAATCGAGGGTTTAGTTACAAGAGCCATGGCTATCATCGCCCGTTGAAGCATTCCTCCGGAGAATTGATGAGGATAAGAGTGAATTTTTTTATGAGGTTGTGCTATACCGGTTTCTGACAGCATACCGATAGCAATTTCCAGTGCTTCTTTGCGGGAGATGTTATTATGGCATAACAATGGTTCTGTCAATTGATCGGAGAGACGCATATATGGATTGAAAGAACTCAAAGGATCCTGAAAAATCATGCTGATTCGGTTTCCTCTGATCGATCTTATTTTCCGGTCGTGACAGTTGATAAGATCAAGCGATTCAAACAGGGCATTTCCTTTTACTACTGCAGGTGGGCTGGGAAGAAGACGCAGTAGCGAGAGTGAAAGAACCGTTTTACCTGAACCGGATTCTCCCACGATACCCACAGTTTCACCCTGAGAGATACTTAAAGAAACACTTCTGACTGCATGTACGACCGAGCCTCTTAGATGAAAAGATACAGAGATGTTTTTTATATCAAGAAGCACGGTCTACTCCCTCGATGATTTTGGATCGAGTGCATCACGCAATCCGTCTCCGATAAAATTAAGGGAAAAAAGTGTGAGTGAGAGAATCGTTCCAGGGAATAGAAGTAGCCATGGATACTCTTCCATAGCCTCCGCTCCTTCACGAATTAATATTCCCCAGGAACTTGCAGGTGGTTGCACTCCCAGACCCAAAAAACTCAAGAAAGCCTCAAGGAGCATGATTGCCGGAATGGTAAGAGTCGCATAGACTATCACCGGTCCGGTAATATTGGGCAAAATGTGACGAATAATGATTTTAGGTTGACTCAGACCAAGTCCGATTGCTGCATCGATAAATTCCTGATGACGCAAAGCCATTACCTGACCCCGAACTATTCGAGCCATGGTCAGCCATTCTACTGCACCGATGGCCATAAATAAGAGCAGAAGACTTCTCTGGAAAAACACCATAAGAATAATTACAAAAATTGTAAATGGGAATGCGTAGGCAATATCCACTATACGCATCATTATACTGTCTATTTTACCTCCACACCACCCGGCTATTGCACCCCAGAATACGCCTATTATTACTGATACCAGTGTGGCACAGAGTCCAACCGAAAATGAGACTCTTCCTCCGTATAGTACTCTTGTCAAGAGGTCTCTTCCCAGCACATCTGTTCCCATCAAATGAGAAGCACAGGGAGCTGTAGCTCCAATGGAGAGTTTCTGACTTTCATAGCTATAGGATGTCAAAAGTGGTGCTGCAATGCAAAGAGTAATCATTAACAGAAGAAAGATCAGTCCTGTTACCGCCAGACGGTTATGTAAAAAACGCTGCATTCCTTCATGCAATAATGAATTTCCCGCAAGTTTCGATTTCATTCCAGGGTACTCCGCAGTCGGGGATTAAGAAAGGCGATAAGAATATCAACTATGGTGTTGAAAAAAATCATTATCAGGGCATAGAAAACTACAGTCCCCATTATCATGGTGTAATCGCGGTTAAACGCTGCTGTAATGAAAAATCTTCCAAGTCCAGGAATAGAAAAGATGGTTTCTATCACAAAGGAACCGGTGATAAGTCCGGCAGCTGCCGGCCCCAAAAATGAAAGTACCGGGAGAATAGCACCACGAAGTGCATGTTTGAAAATGATTATCTTTTCGGAAAGACCTTTGGCACGTGCGGTTCTTATATAGTCCTGAACCATCGTTTCCAGAAGGCTTCCTCTGGTCAATCTGGAGATATAAGCCACGTATACCATCCCCAAGCTTAGCGCCGGAAGAATTCTGTCGGAGGCAGTGTTCCATCCAGATACATTTAATAATCCCAGTTTCAAACTGAATATTAATACCAGCAGAGGGCCTAAAACAAAAGAAGGAATACAGATTCCAGTCATGCTTATGCTCATGGTAAAGTAGTCACGAAAAGAAGAGGGCTTTGATGCTGCAAGCATTCCAGAGAGAATCCCCAGTACCAAAGCGATAATAAGAGCATATAAACCCAGTTCCAGTGAAACAGGGAATGATTCGGCGATAAGTTCAGTGACCGTGCGTCCGGGATACTTGAAAGAAGGACCAAAATCTATGGTAAGCATTTTGGAGAGGTAAAGAAAGTATTGGGTAAGAAGTGGTTTATCCAGTCCATAATGAGAGTTTAGTTGATTCAAAACTTCCGCTGAGATGTTTTTCTCTGTGCTGAACGGGCCACCAGGTGCCAGGCGAATAAGAAAGAAGGTGATTGTAGCTATCACAAGAAGTGCCGGAATCGTTTCCAGAAAAATTCTTTTAACAATAAAACTGATCATGTTATTGCAGGCTGATAAACTTATAATTGTGGATATTAAGAATATTAGGATGCCATCCCTTTACCGAAGGATGCAAAAGATATACATTAGTATAAAAATAGATAGGAATGATAGGGAGTTCATCCATCAGAACCGATTCTGCTTCTTTGAAGAACCCATAGCGGCTTGCTTGATCTGATGCTCTGGAAGCGGCATCGATAAGACTGTCGTAAACCCGGTTTGACCATCCTGTACGATTATTACCACTGCCAGTGACCCACAGATCAAGAAATGAATTGGGATCATTATAATCACTGATCCATCCCATTCTGGCGATATCATAATCTTTACTGTTGGTTGATGCCAGATATACTTTCCATTCCTGATTTATGAGAGTTACTTCTATTCCCAGATGCTCTTTCCACATTTGCTGGATAGCCTGGGCTATGGTATGATGAGATTCTGAGGTATTATACAATAGTGAAATGGTGGGAACTGGGTTCTTATCATTAAAACCGGCTTCAGCAAGAAGCCTTTTCGCTTCTGCAGGATCAAAATGCAAGATCGTATCGAAACTATACCCGGCGGTATTATAAGGAGTGAAGCATCCGGCGGGAATCTGACCGCCTTTTGTGACATGTTTTGTCAATTCATCTCTGTTTATTGCCAGAGAGAGTGCTTTTCTGAGCTTTTTATTGTCCAGTGGCTTACGGGTGACATTAATCAAATAGTAGTAGGTACCTAGATAGGGATCTATACGGAGTACATCAGGTCTATTGGTTTTATACCATTCTATTTTCTGTGCAGGAAGTCCAGTGGTGATATGGAGCTGACCGGTACGGAATGCACGTTCTTCTGTTAAGATATTATCAATAGGATAAAAGTTAATCTCATTCAAGGAAACATTTTCAGCATCCCAGTAGTGTTCATTTTTGTGAACCGTTATTATTCTGTTAATCTGCCAGGTAGTTAGTTTAAACTGGCCGTTTCCCACGAAATTTCCGGCACGGGTCCATTTGGTCCCTCTGGTATCGATATTTCCATGTTTAAGAATAGTTGGCGGATGAACCGGGAACCAGGAGTGGTGCATTATAAGAGAAAGAAAATATGGAGTAGGTTTTCCCAGCTTTATTATCAGTGTGCTGTCATCCGGAGCTTTCACTCCCACCATTGAGAAGTCGTCTATTTTTGACTTGTGATAGTCTTCAGCATTTTCAATACAATAAAGCATGTAAGCGTATTCCGCAGCAAGTGCGGGAGAGAGTATTCTTTTAAAAGAGAAAAGAAAATCGGATGCCTTCACTAGGTCACCGTTAGACCAACGGCCATTGCTTCTTAGGTGAAATGTCCAGTTCAAGTTATCTTCCGATACTTCCCAGGAGCTGGCTGCGCCTGGAAGCGGTTGCAGATTAACAGGATCTGGAATCACCAGACCTTCCAGAAGGGATTGAAGGATATGGAATTCAGGTACTCCGGTTATGATGTGAGGATCGAGATCTTGAGGTTCGGTCTGGTTACCAAAATGAAGTATTCCTTTTTTTATTCCATTTTCTACCGGTGTACTTTTAGAGCCACAATGGAAAAAACATATAACCGGTATTAATATCATTAGGACAATTTTTTTCATTAATTCTCCGCAAAATTTGCATTATCCTGTCCTTTAAAGGGAGTTATCTGCTTTTGAACTTACAGGGAAGGACAAATAGGCAGAATCGTTTTCCCGATAAGGCTAAAGGATAAAATTAAATCATGGAATTATTGAGATACCGTTTTTTTGCCGTGCTTTAAATATTTTCAAGAGAAAACAACAAACATTTTTTTACTCTGAAATGGCTGTAACAATCAAAGTAAATCTTTTTTTGTGAGAAATTAAAACCAGAATGATTATCTTAAGCCCTTAATTACAAAATTGTCCAGTAATAAAATATAATTTGTAAATGTAATAGGCATATCCAAAACTATTCTTTGGCCTGATGGAAAGTCGAAGGCTATGCAGGTTATTTCAGTTACCATATTGAGTGACCTGATCTGACTTCAAATGGCCAAATCATGGATTCCCGGGTTAATTATTTCATATAGCTGGATGAAACATTGTTAGACTCTGAAGAAATAAGGGAAGACACTGTCGGAGCAACGGTGTTCATAAGGAAAAGTGCTATTATAAGATACACGACCGGTTTGACAAGTTTGTTAAGAAGTTTTCTGTGCATAGATAATATCCTCTCTTGTTTTTATATGTGGTGAAAGCTTAACTAAAGTGTACGGTTCAAGAGAGAATTTTATTGAAAAAAGGAAACTTGTTTTTGGCAAAATTACATTGAAGATTAACTGGCTGCAGTTGTGACGACTTTAGTTTCTGCAGTTACTTCGTTTATAACAGTTTTTATTCGCAGAGCAGAGAAAAAATTGGTCACCGCAATAAGAGCAGCAAAGAGAAACACATACTGGTAACCCCAGATTTTCCAAATTATGCCACAGAAAACTGCACCGGATATTGAAAAAATATGATCCAGACTGACTGCCATCTGAAGAGTAGGGGTGACATGTGATGGGTGGAGAGCTATTTTTTTGAGCCAGGTAGCCCTGGCCATCCCTACAGACATAAGTAAACCATCAGTGATAAAACAAACTGCTGTGATATAGAAAGCAATATTGTTACTGAAAAGATTCTTAGCAGTCCCATAGCCGATGCAGATAATTATAAGTACTACTGCTTCAGATGCAAGGACCAGTTTTTCCCCAAACCTGTCGATGCACCATCCGATAAAGGGCTGAAAGAAGATTCCTACTGCTCCCCCAACAGTCATTAGTGTTGCCACTGTTGTAGTAGGCTTTTTAAAAATGGTTACCAGCACCCATGGAGCAAAGGTGAGAAAAACCTGTTTACGTGCTCCATAAAGAATGGAAAGAAAGTAATAAAGATTGTATTCCTTGTAGAGTTTCAGTTTTGAGGAGGCGTTTTGTGATGGCTGCTTTTTCATTTTCAAAAGAAGAATCGAGGCAATAAAAAAACCCAAGGAAGCGATTATAAAGGCTGAAGAGAAGGAGAAATGAAGGTATCGGAAACCTAAAAATACCAGCGCACTTCCTGAGATTGCTGCGAAATTTTTGGCACTGCTAAACTGGCCCAGTCTCTTGCCGGTGTGACCACTTCTGGCAAGTTCCATTCCTATTGAAGAGCTCAAGGGAAGCATGATATGCTGTCCCATGCTTAGTAGAAAAAGCCATATTACCATAGTCAGATAAACCGGAGGGGTAAGTGCCAGAAGAAGAGAACCGATTGCACCGAAAAGCATCGCCAAAGCAGCTAGTCTTCTGCTGCAAAGGAAAAAAAAGAGTGCAGAGACAAATACAACGCTTAATCCAGGCAACTCTCTGGGAATTTCCAGAAAAGATCGATTAAAGTTACTCATCTGAAAGGAGTCATTAAGGAAATTATTGAATATGGCATCACCGACCGAAGTTGAAAAGCCCCAGAAACAGCATGCTCCCAGGAATAGTAAAATATCTGCAGGTATGGATTTGAGTCTCAAAGAGAATCTTGTTTTCATAAAGTTTTAAACTTTCTAAAATTGAAGCTTTAAAAATATAGTCTCTCAGGGATATATGCAATGGGGTTAGAATCTTTCAGGATATTCTGGAACAAAACTAAAACTTGTATCCTGGAAAATTTTTTAAGAGGAGTACAAAAAAGAATTGAAAAAAGGTTTGCGTAATATTACTTATAAAAAGTATCAAAACTGCAGGGAATTTTAAGGGCACATCATCAATAATCAGCCATTAGTAATTCCTTCTGATATCTCATCCTTGGCAATTCTTACATTGCTTGACCAGGCTTTACCGACAATATACTTTTATGATTCCTGAAATCTGCTCAGAAAAATCAGCGCCTGGTAACATTTTTGAAAAGAGAGAAAAATGACTGAAAACAAAACTCATAGCGTTTTAAATACTTTTTGTAAACCGGAAAGAGTGATTGCAGAGGTTCTTAATTGTTTCTTTAAGGATCGTTGCGAACCGGTTTTTGTTGCAGTGGGAGGCCCCGGAGGAAGCGCAAAGACCACCTTTTCGACCAAACTGGCCTCATTGCTTCCGGATGCATCCATAATAAACTTGGATAATTACAAGAAGCCCCGTAAACAGAGAATAGAATTGGGATTGTGGGGGCCCCATCCAGACGCCAACAGGATTGATCTGGTAATTGAACATCTTAGAGAGCTTCGGGCAGGAAATTCAATTGAAGTTCCTATTTATGATTTGGAAAGTGGGGAATTTCCTTATACGGCTTCTTACAGCCCAGATAGTTTCAATATTATGGAAGGGGAGATAGCGACCTGTGCTCAGTTAAAGGATATGATTGATTTTTCTATCTTTATTGATTCTGATCTCAAGACCCAGCTTAAGACTCGTCTGGGCCGGGATATGCGTGAGCGAGGACATTCCTATGAGAAAGCTGTCACCAATTTTCTCAAAAGTAATATCCAGGAGTTTGGCCAGTATGGGGCCCAAGGCAAAAGCTGGGCTGATGTTCATATCTATTGTGATGATGATTATAATCTGGTTCTGGAAGCGGTTAATAATAAATATCTGCGACTTTTCAACTCTGTTATCAGTAAAATGAAACAGATCGAGATGGGGGGGCTTATTGTACCTCTGCCAACTCCTTTTAATGAGGATGATACAATCTGTAGAAAAGCTGTGATCGATCATTTGAAATGGCTTTATGCAAATGGGGTTTGCAGAATTCTTGTAAGTGGCACTACCGGTGAATTTTTCTCTTTGACTTCCGACGAAAGGATAGAATTGCTTGACATTGCCAGAGAGCATTTTCCTGGGATGATCATGTTTCAGGCTGGGACTGACGGTTTGGCTTCTACTTTGAAAATGGTTAAAAGAGCGGTGCGTCATGGAGCCGATATAATAATGGTCTTACCTCCTTATTACTATTATAGTGCACCCGAAAGTGGGCTGGTGCAGTATTTTAAATCGGTGGCCGATATATGTCAAGTGCCTCTGGTTTTGTACAATTTCCCAAAACATACAGGAAACCCGATTACTTCCGATATACTCGCTAAAGTTCCCCACAGTGCAATAAAAGACTCTTCTAATCAATATGAGCTGATCCCTTTTACACCCTGTTATCTGGTTGGAAGCAGCAGCAAAATAGTTGAACCGATAAGAATGGGTGCAAAAGGATTTGTAAGTGCTTTAGCCAACTGTTTTCCTTTATTGTATGTTCAGTTGGAGAAAGCACTGAAAGAATCGGATTTTACCGCTGCATTACAGATCCAGAATGAGATAGTTTCAAAAAAAGCATTATTTGAATCGAAACTGGAGATACTTCAAATTAAAAAAATTCTCTCCACAATGATAAAGGGCTATCCTGAGAAGGGAAGAATTCCTCTGACAGCTTTTAATTGATCTTCTTTGGTATATCCTTCCAATAGAAAATCCCTTACATCTGCAAAAAGAGCTTGATGAGTACAGTTATCAATTGTATGATGAAGGAAAAAAAAGGAGGCATTATGAGTGAAGTGGTCAAAGTGATGACGGCAGGAGCAGGTTCGTTTTTCAGTGCTATCAATCATGTGAAATTGCTGCTTTATAGAAAGTTAACCAAAAAAAACATTGTAGAGCGACTGAGAGCTGCTGGTATGTGAACAGATACTTTCAAATTCCTTTCTGGTCTGGCAGTTGCTTTTTAATTTCTTATGGCTGTGATTAGAAATATTAAGCGACAATCACCTAAAAGATCGGTAAAGGAATCCAGGTTCTCTTCTCAAAACCGGGAGATTCTTATAAGGCGTGAGCCCCCCGGAAAAGGTTTTCGACATTTTCTTACCAGAAAAATAGTGAGCTCATTTATTGAGCTGCTTCCACATTGGAGCTATATTACTCAGGGCTTGGATTATATATTACTGGCCAGAGCAGAACCTGGGTGTGATGGCTGGTATGACGGCAAAGTGGTGGCCATCAATGCCTGGGAGCAGGATTGCTGGCGCAGTGTTCCTTCTGATTATTATTCAGAGCACAAATTAGTGCTGGGGCGGCTAAATGTTGAAACGATAAAGACAGGCCAGAATTATCTGTGTAAATTTAATCCATCTTCTGTTAAAGCTTTCCAACTTCTTCATGTCTTACTTCACGAGCTGGGACACCATTTCGACAGAATAAGCAGTTCTAAAAAGAGGGGCTCATCCAGAGGCGAGCTTTACGCAGAAAAGTATGCCGCTACTTACGAAGAGATGATATGGGAGAGTTACGGAGATCGGTTTTGGTAGCACGATCTGAAATTAGCTACTAATAGATTTTCCGGCAAATTTTCACAGTACTATTTCGTATTCGCATTTCATTGATCTTTTTTCATCAATTACACATTCAGGAAAAGCGGAGGGCTTTTTATGCAAAAATTGCATCTGATAATATCGGTTCTTCTGGTATTTTTTACAGTTACGATTCTGCCGGCAAGACCATCAAAGATCGAAACCGTAAAAAATATCGATTTGGATCGATACACTGGTACCTGGTATGAGATTGCACGTATGCCAAATAAGCACGAGAAGGGGTTGGTAGAGGTTACCTCTACTCTCAAGAAAGTAGGTAAGGATAAGTATATGCTCATCTCCAATGGTTACAAGGGATCTCGTGGTGGAAAGCGAAGCAGTTTGAAGGGGGCAGTAGAGATACCTGATAAAAGCAACACCGGCAATTTGAAACTGAAAGTTTTTCTCTTCACAGTCGATTTCCAGATAATTGACATCGACCAAAAGAATTATAACTATGCGCTTGTTACCTCTGATGATGGAAAGAATCTATGGATATTCTCCAGGTCACCGGTGATGAATCCAGAGGACTATCGGAAGATGATGGATTCGGCCAGGAATAAGGGATTTGAGGTGGCCAGACTGGAGAAGGTTTCTCAGGCATCAAACAGTGCTTATGCTGAACTTTAAGGAAAATAGGGGGGAGGGGGATTGTTTTTCTGTTTTTCTCCCTTTTTTTTCTCAGGCGAGAAGATTCTTTTGTTGTCAGATGCTTTGCTTAGGCCATCAGGAAGCTCGTCCAGATTTTCTTTTAAAAGGATAAACTCTTTTGCCTCCCAGGCGTGTTGGAATCTGTGAAGATTGTTTTCGCTCGGTG
>CAYYNL010000062.1:0-23130 GCA_964472925.1 uncultured Fibrobacter sp.
ACTCAGCTATTTTCTGTAGTTATGAAATCCCAAAACAGTAAGCATTCAAATCCTAAACAAATCCCGATAGAAATTTCAAATCACTATCATCCCACAGAATTTCAGAAAATTTGACAAAATAGCTATTCGTTGTGGGCGTTCAACCAGGGTGTCCTGATCACTGGCACCTGGAATATACATGATCAAGAAAAAAAAGGGTCAATACTTTCGTGCGCATTAGTGTTTCCTTATTCGACTTATTCGTGTTCCTTATACAACAAAATTTCAGAGATAACACGAATACTTACGAATAAGGATAAGGCTATGACTCGAATATACACCCACTTTAAATGATTTCACATTATAAACCCCGTTTTTTAGGGTTATTTTAGCCCTGTCCATTACAATAATATCTTTATAATTACCAGGATTTAAAATGTAAGCACTAATTAATTTTAGCTAAAGCATCACTTCACTCTGTAACAGAAGGTGCCGAATAGGACCGGAATCAACTGCCGATAGCGCCGGAATCGTGTGCCAAATAGACCGGAATACATAATTTCTGTTTAAACCGATTTTTAGCGCTTTTGAGGGGTAACTAGAGTCGGAATCTGGTTTTGTGGCATCGTCGCTCTTCTGGTGATGGGAGAATTTCTCATTCTTATCATCTATGAATACTCAAGCAGCGACACAATCCGGTTATGGCATGCCCGCACAAGAAAAACTCTCGATAGTGTCAGCTGCTCATTTGCGTTAAAAATTGGAATTTTATCAAGATAGGAGCTCAAAAATTGAGCCAGTTCCTGCCAGAAAAAGGCGGCTGCACCGGATGAATACAGCTCTCTGGTTTGTGAAACTGCAATGAGCCGGAGCAGTTTTCTTTCCAGGGAACTATTAAGTAAACTGAAATGAAAAGGTTCAAAAATAAAACCCTTAGAGAGTGTTGTATCTGAATGCCTGAGTAGCGGAGTGGTCTGATGAAGCAATTTGAGTATTTTGTCGGGAATCTTGAGATTACAAAAAGTTTCTAAGGGTTGAGCCGTGTTGATGGCAGCTTTTTTCAGTGTCTCATATTGGAAAGAAAGACTGGTTCTGAAGCAAATAAAACCATTGGTTATTGTCTGATGATTTTGGGGATCAGAAACTATGAATTTTTCATTCCACTGAAAACAGGAGATTATACGTTTTGCTACCATTTCTGATGGCATCTTTTTTAAAGATGCAATCCGGAGGGCCAGGGGAGTGTTAAGATCGGTTAAAGGGAGTGGAGATTTAAAAAAAAGAGGAATAGAATCGCAAGATACTGGTATGTCAGGAAAAGATCTGCAGACAGCTACCCGCAATGCTTCCCTCAGATAAGAATAAATATTTAAAGTCACAATAATTTTTTAGTTATACCTTTAACACCCATATAAGTGTGCACTTATTTGATGTCTATTCTTTTCCCTTCGGACCAGAGCTCTTCAAGGTTATAATAGCTTCGTACTTCAGGAAGCATTATATGAACAATAACATCGGAATAATCCAACAGGACCCATCGTCCCTCATCGTGTCCCTCCTGGTGCCAGGGGTGTGTACCCTGTTCTGACAAACTTTTGTCGATTGCATCTGCGATAGCATTGTTCTGAACAGTATTGTCACTTTCACAGATAATAAACCAGTCTGCTGATCCCGGAAGTCCCCTGATATCCAGAACAACTATGTTTTCTGCCAGTTTTTCCTGCGCCTGTTTAATGATTTCATCGACCAGTGGCTTTCCAGCCAGAGCTTTACCTTTAGTTTTTTTCACTGAATTCTTTCTCCAAAATCAGGTCCAATAATTACAGTTACATCATGCATCCTATCATTGTTTCGGATGACAATCATTTTATCGGTATTGAGACTGGATGCCACCTGAGAGGCAATGGTGGTATCCAGAGTTCTTGAAATCACCATAGTAAAAGGATAATTCCATGTTTGTGCATTTCCAACACTCTTGATATCAAAATTGGTTGAGCGCAGATAGTCCGCTACTTTTCCTGCAGCTCCTTCTATTCCACATCCATTGAGAATTTCAATTCTTCCGATATAGGGCACTGATGCTATCTTTTTATTCTTCTCTTCAGGAATCGGTTTGCTTTTTATTTCTGTACCCATAAACATTGAGATACAAAGTATGGCTGAAATGATGATCAAAGTTAATAGATTGCTCATAAAAGGACAGTAGGAGAAGGATCAATCTTTCAGGTAAAGTGGTGAACTCTGTTTATTCATGCTGTTAAAAGCGATTACTCCCGAAGGAAGTATGTTTAAATTAATGAATGCCGGTACCAAGAGACTCTCCTTAAATTATAGAAACATTTGATGTTTCGATGAGCGAGCTAAAGTATAGTTCGACTGTGAAAATATATTATATAAGAGGAAGAAGAAAAAGCAGGATTTCAGTACAAAAGACCAGAGGATGGCATGCTCTGGTCTAATCTTTGAGATTTCAATCGGTTTTTAGGGGTAGGCAGTGTAAAAAGGAGCAATCAGTTGGACTGAGCGATTTTTTCGATTTCATCACGAAGTTTTGCAGCTTCTTCGTATCTCTCATCCTGAATAGCTTTTTTCAGTTTTTTCTGTAGAATCTCCAAAGGAGAGAGGTTTTTTTCGTCTTCCACATCTTCTTCAGAAGAATTCTGTTCTAACTCTGATACTTCATCGGTTGCAGATTCTTCTGGTATGATTATGCTGGCTTCATCCATTACTTTTTCAGCAACATATATTGGTGCATTAAACCGCAGGGATAAAGCGATTGCGTCACTGGGTCTGGAATCGATTTCTATTTTTTTTCCATCCTTTTCCAACACCAGTCTGGCATAGAAGGTTTCATCTATAAGATCGCAGATCTCTATATGCAGGAATTTGCAGTCCAGAGTGGTGAGAACCGATTTGAAAAGGTCATGAGTAAGTGGTCTTGGAAAAGGGATGTCATTGAGCACTATAGCTATTGATTGTGCTTCCAGTTGTCCGATAGAGATAGGCAGAGTGCGTTCGTCATTAGCCCCCCGGAGTAAGACCACGAATTCCTTTCCCATATTAACCAGAAATGTGTTTACTATTTCCACATGAATCATATTGACGAAATATCCTTTTTAAAGAAGTTTATCGTAAGGATCAGATGCTTCTTTTCCCATCTGGACTATCTGCATGTTCACTTTCCGATCCGATACCTGAATACGAATAAAATGGTAGCTTATTTTCTTTTGGGCTATCAAAATTTCAAGGTTATATAGATGAAATTCTTATTACCTAAGACTTACGATTGCTACTGTTGGATGAAGTATTAAATCGGCTCTACCTCAATTGTCTGATTACGATCAGGACCTATGGAAACTATAAGTATAGGAATATTATAACAGAGTTCCTGAATTTTGTTAATGTATTTGATGGCCTCTGAGGGCAGGTCTTTTATCGTTTTGCATTCTGAGATGTCGCATTCCCATCCTTTAACCGTTTCATATATGGGTTTTACTTTTTCCAGAGTAGAAGTGTCTGATGGAAACTGTTTAACTTTTTTGCCATCTATTTCATAATGAGTGCAAATCTGAATCTCTTTCATTTTGTTGAGCACATCGAGTTTGGTAATTGCAAAGCGGGTAAGGCCGTTAAGCTGGACCGCTTTTCTGACCATAACACTGTCAAACCATCCACAGCGGCGTGGACGACCGGTTGTAGCCCCAAATTCACCACCCTCTTTGCGAAGTGACTCACCTATGGAGTCATTCAGCTCTGTTGGGAAGGGGCCGTTTCCAACACGAGTGGTATAAACTTTTACTATTCCGATCACATGGTCAATCATTGATGGACCTACACCACAGCCAGGACATGCATATCCGGCAAGGGTATTGGAGGAGGTAACAAATGGATAGGTACCGTGATCAATATCCAGAAATGTTCCCTGTGCTCCTTCATACAGGATGCTTTTACCTTTGCTTGCAGCCTCGTAGATATAACAGGCTGTGTCATTTATAAACGGAAGCATCCGTTCTCTTATGAGGCGATACTGATCAATTATTTTTTCTTCATCCAGATCAAATGGCGAATGGTACATAGTTTTAAGAAAGCGACTTTTAAATTCAAAACAGGCCTTGAATTTTTTTACAAAACCATCCCAGTCTCTAAGATCTCCGACTCTGATTCCGGATCTGGATGCTTTGTCAGAGTATGCGGGGCCTATACCTCTACCGGTGGTGCCAATTTTTCCCTGGCCCATGTTTGATTCAGAGGCTCCATCCTGAGCCTTATGAAATGGCAGTACCAGATGTGCCAGATCGGAGACAAACAATCTCCCATCAACAGAAATATTATTGCTTTTAAGTTCATCAATTTCCCTCAAAAACTGCTCACAATCGAAAACAACGCCGTTTCCTACTATGCAGATTTTGTCAGAATACATGATTCCTGAAGGGACAAGATGAAATACAAACTTTTGGCCATTTGCAATAACTGTATGTCCTGCGTTTGCTCCTCCCTGAAAACGGATGATCAGGTCAGATTTTTGGGTGAGATAGTCGATAACTTTTGCTTTACCCTCATCACCCCATTGTGTACCTACTATAACTGCATTGGCCATTGTCTAAATCCTGTTGTCTTTTGGTAAAATCAATAATATTTTCGGTTGCCCGAAATTTTACGCACAAACCATATAAATTAGTTATGGGAAGGTGCTCTGGTCAAATCGCTTCTTTATATTATTTTTACCTGATTCGTACGATTTAGGTTTTAAACTCTAAGATGAAGCGGCCCACTTCCGATTCAGCTTTCTAAACCGTTAAGCTCTTTAATACAATTTCCCAGGAAATTTATGATTAATCCACAAAATCCGCTTATAATTCAAAGCAACAGTACCATTTTACTGGAAGTGAACAATACCCTTTTTACTGAAGCCAGAAATGCCATAAGCCTTTTTGCGCACCTGGATAAGAGTCCGGAGTATATCCATACCTACTCGATTACCCCCTTGTCCTTATGGAATGCTGCTTCGTTAGGTTTAACCCCGGATCTGGTAGTGGAGCGGCTGACTCAGTTTTCCAAATACCCGGTTCCTGTCAATGTTATTGATGATATAAGAGAATTGATGGGGCGTTTTGGGAAACTTATCCTTGAGAGTGCGCCTGAGGGGTTGGTGCTGCGCTCTAAAGATGCAATACTGCTGCATCACCTGATACTTCACCCCAAGCTTAAGAGCATGGTTATAAGGCAGTTAGATCCTGAGAGGGTCTTGATATCCTCAGAGAATCGTGGGTATATAAAACAGGTTTTAATAGGGATAGGTTTCCCTGCACATGATCTGGCCGGCTATGTAGATGGAGAACCATTCCGTATACATTTGCGGCAAAGGACCCGTTCTGGGGTTGAGTTTTCTGTACGGGAGTATCAGCGTCAGGCATCTGAGAGTTTTATGGGAAGTCCTGATTCTCCGGGAGGAAGTGGCGTTGTAGTGCTTCCCTGTGGTGCAGGTAAGACGATTGTGGGAATCTATGCCATGTCTTTGTTGCAAAGAAGAACACTTATTCTGGTTACAAATATTACCGCAGTGCACCAGTGGAAACGTGAAATACTGGACAAAACAGATGTATCTGAAGAGGATATTGGGGAGTATAGCGGTGAATTGAAGCAGATAAGACCAGTAACTTTGGCTACCTACCAGATACTGACTTACCGCAAGAAAAAAACTGATCCGTTCATTCATTACGAAATTTTTAATAAAGAGAACTGGGGACTTGTGATCTACGATGAGGTGCATCTGTTGCCTGCACCTGTATTCAAATTTACAGCAGATCTTCAGGCAAGAAGGCGGCTGGGATTGACGGCTACTCTTATACGTGAAGATGGCCATGAGGAGGATGTCTTCACCCTTATAGGTCCCAAGAAATTCGATGTTCCATGGAAAGATCTGGAACGCCAGGGCTGGATTGCTACAGCCAGATGCATCGAGGTAAGAGTAGATCTTCCAGCTGCCGAAAAGATGCATTATCTTTCCCTTACTCCCAAAAAGCAGATCCGTTTAGCGTATGAGAATCCTTTAAAGTTGCAGGTGGTTAGAGAACTCTTGCAGAAACATTCCGGGGAGCAGGTTCTTATTATCGGACAGTATCTGACACAATTGGAACAATTTTCCAGCGAATTTAACATTCCCATCATTACAGGTGCCACACCAAACAAACTTCGGGACCAACTTTACAACGAGTTCCGGGAGGGGAAGATAAATACTTTGGTCTTATCAAAGGTGGGAAACTTTGCCATCGATCTTCCTGATGCAAACGTGGCTATACAGATTTCAGGTTCCTTTGGCTCCCGACAGGAGGAGGCGCAGCGGTTGGGAAGAATACTCAGGCCCAAAAAAAAAGGTGAGCAGGCGACTTTTTATTCTGTTGTTACCAGAGAGTCCAAAGAGATCGATTTCGCCATGAAAAGGCAGTTATTTCTGACTGAGCAGGGTTACTCCTATGAAATAGAGTATCGGGAGTTCTGAGTATATCTGATAAAACTTATCATGGCATACATGTAGCATTTATGATTATTTTAACCTTAATCGTATTATTATTTGTGATCAAGTGGCAGCCCTATGGTAAAAGGGTGATGGTTTTGCAAATAGAATCGTTTGTTTCAGGTTTGACTTAATCTGTTAAACACAGAGGGAGGGCGTATGCTGGAACTATTCAAAAAAAGCATTTATGCGACTGTTGGTCTGGCAGTTTTGACTCGCGAGAAAGTTGAGGAGTTGGGAAAGAGATTGGCTTCTGAGGCGAAGATGTCTGAAGCTGAGGGAAAAGAATTTATTAATGAATTATTGAGAAAATCTGATGAAACAAAAGAGGCCATTGAAAAAATGGTTAATCAGAAGATAGAGATGACTTTGAAGAAACTTAAGATACCCACCAGAACTGAGTTTTCAGACCTGGAGAGCAGAATTTGTAAACTTGAGTTGAATGTTTCCAGACAGGAAGGAAAGTGATAGATAACTGGAGGCCGAAAAGCGGCTTTTACCGTCATATCGGAAGATATGGTGAGATTGTTTCGGTACTGGTCAAGTATGGTTTTGGTGATCTTATTTCCAGGCTCAACATTGAGCGCTATTTAAGTGCTGGTAAGCGTCTTTTCAGGGTTGGGCAGCAAAAAAAGCTCTCCAGAATTTCAAGGTGGGACCGTATACGGATGGCGTTGGAAGAGTTGGGGCCCACCTTCATAAAGTTAGGGCAGTTTGCCAGTAATCGTCCAGATATTCTGCCTTCAGAGCTTATTGATTCATTAGAAAAGCTTCAGGATTCGGTTGCCCCTTTTCCCAGCCACGATGCACACCAGATTATCAAGGAGGAACTGGGAGCTCCGGTAAAGATGCTTTTTGAGCATTTTGAGGAGCAACCATTTGCTTCTGCATCGATGGCGCAGGTTTACCTGGCGGTGCTCAAAGATGGGCAGAAGGTAGCAGTTAAGGTTCAGCGTCCCAAAATAAAGGAGATAATCAGAGCAGATCTGGAGATAATGTATCATCTTGCTTTTCTTATTGAGAAGCACATTCAGGGAATGGAGCAGCTTAATTTAAGGCAGTTGGTCAATGAGTTTTCCAGTGCCATAAACAAGGAGCTTGATTTCAATGCCGAAGCGCTTCATGCAGAACAGTTTGCCAGGAATTTTAATGGTGATAACCGCATTTACATTCCTCAGGTATTTCTTCATTTAACCGGCAGAAGGGTGATAACCACCGAATTTGTGGATGGAATAAAAATCAGCAATGTAAATGAGCTGATTAAAGCCGGAATTGACCCCAAAGAGATTGCCAGTTCCGGAGCATCGGTTGTGTTGAAGCAGATTTTTGAGTTTGGTTTTTTTCATGCAGATCCCCATGCCGGTAATTTACTGGTAAAGAGGGACAAATCGATCTGTTTTCTTGATCTGGGGATGACCGGTATTCTCAGTCCTACTTCACGGGAGCGACTCAGTTCGATTATTCTGGGTATAGCGACCAGAGATCCTCAGAGGATAGTGAAGACTCTTTATGATATGTCTACAGAGCGGGTTGAACGCAAGGAGGAGCTTGAATATGAAATATCTGAACTTATTCAGGAGTATGCCTCCCGTTCGCTGAGAATGATTAATATAGGTGAAGTGCTTAACAAATTATCGCGTTTGCTAATTGTATACCGCTTGAAAATGATCCCGGGTTTTTATCTTTTGGTCAAGGCCATGGCTACCATGGAGGGGATCGGTTACAAACTGGATCCTGATTTTAGCATGATAGAGCATGTGGAGCCTTTTGTCAAAAAGATGGTTGCTGATCAGTTCAGTTTCAGGCACATGGCTAAAGACGGGGTGGATACTTTGCAGGATTTTTTCTTTCTTATGCGCGATTTACCATCTGAAGCCAGAGATATAATACAACTGGTTAAAGCAGGAAGGGTAAGGATAGAGTTTGAGCACAAGGGGTTGGAACCGGTACTAAAAAAATTCAGTCAAACTGTTAACAGGCTGGTTTTTGGAGTAGTGCTTGCTTCACTGGTAATTGGCTCATCTGTGGTTATTCTCTCTAATATTCCTCCCAAACTCTACGGTGTTCCGCTTGTCGGGATAGCAGGTTTTTTAACTGCTGCATTTATGGGCTTTGGCCTGTTGATTTCCATTATCCGCAATGAAAAAAGATGAGAATCGCTATGGAGAGTTGCACTTGCCAGCTATCAAATACCTATATAAATCAATAGGATAAATTAAGATGAAGAGAAAATCGTAATAAACTTATTTGGCCTTAATCATGAATTTTCTTATTTTACATAAATTACTCATTTCGAATTATTCGAATCAGAAAAGATTGGAACTTTAAAAATTTGAATTTTTTTAATTTTGTACACCGAAGTATCTTTGATTCTTCATTTTATAAAGAGGTTTCGTCTTTCTCCAGAAAGACGGTGGTATTGTATTTTATAAAGCTGCTTTTTTTTACAGTTTTAATAACTGGACTTTCTCAAACCTATTATTTGCTTCATCCGCAGCGGGGGATTTCTTCAAAAATAGAGCAGCTCTTTTCAGGCATGGAAATTAATGAGGGGGTTTTGATTCCAAATCGTGCAACTCCATATTTTCCTCCTTCATATCTGATAAATTCGGTTATAGAACAGTTTGCCGGGAGTGCACAAGTTTTAAATAACAGTACCGATTCGCTGCTGGTTGTTGATACCTCAGAAAACAGTACCTTATCACCAAATATTCCTTATGTGTTAAAAAAAGACAGGGTAGTGTTAAGATACAGCAATATGGCATTTAGCATTCCTTACAGTGATTTTCTCAAGGGCATTAAGCATTTCCGTTTTACCTCAGGGGAGATAAGACAGTTTCTGAGTCATAATTTGGAATTCGTATTGACTTCCTGTCTGACAGTGAGCTTTTTCAGCAATTTTTTCTTGTTGATTTTCAGCATTTTTTTCCTGGGGGTTGCAGCATTTATATTCAGGGTCGAGGGTTGTAAGAAGTTTCTCTTTTACATACGTAACGCCTGTTTTGCAGTTACTCCGATTGCTGTAGGGACTATTTTAATCGGGCTATCGGGAGTGAAATTAGCCTGGACCTGGCATGTTCTTATCTTTATTTCCACTGTTGTAATGTTCAAGGCGATAGTAGCTTCGACAAAACCGGCTAATGATAACAGAGAAATTTAATGTTATTATTAATTGTGAGGAGTAGACCCATAAAGAGGCATTATGTTATTAAACATTGAGCAGAAAAAAGGTGATCAGAATCAATTGGATGGACGAGTTACAGTTTATGCCATAATTGAGACTGATGCAGCGGATATTTTAAATATGAAGCACCCTATAGCCTCGATGGTTCATAATGGGTTGCTTGTAGCGCAGGGTAATTTCAGGGAACAGAGCAGTTTAAAGGATTTTTTGAAATCCGAAATGGGAATCTCCCTTGATGAAAATCTGGGTGAGGGGTTGGCTCAATTGATCGAGAAGATGAACGGCCTGGAATCGGCACTGGATCCCCAGAAATTAAAAGAGCATCTGGAAAATATGGGTGAAGAGTTTATCCCCACCCCCGCAAAGATCGTCCCTTTTCACTCTGCAGAGGAGATTCTGGTGCAGGAAGGGGATGTATTTTTTATAGGAACCTTTAAAAATGTGGGAAATGCGGTTTTAGGGGTCAATGCATTGCCCATCTTATACCAGGCACGCTATAGGGAGCAGGAAGCTCATAAGATTCGTAATGAAATTGAGTTACTTATTTCACAGATTGAACGTAATGAAAGTACAGTCTCTCCTTCTGTAATGACTCCTGGGATAGATATAGAGCAGAAATTGTTGAAAGAGTATATCCCCAATATGCTTTATTGTTTAAAGGAGCTTAACCAGTTTAAAAAGGCAGAAGAACAGTTTCGAGATTTTATGAGAGGATATCGTTTCAGGGAGGATGTTGACGCCATAGTTACACTGATAGGGTCCAAGGAGCAGCTTAGCTCTCAGGATTACAGGCTTCTGGAATTGTATGCCAAAAAAATCGCTGCAGTAAAAAAAGAGGATTTTAGCGCGGCAGAAGTATATTCTAAAGAAATTCAGTTGCTGCGTGGCAAATAAAAAACACTGCTAGCTTTAAAAAACTTTTCGGTTGAGAAGAGACTGGTGATTAAAAATCCCAACGATATAGTAGCTAAGCTGACTTCCGATTATCAAGCTGTTTTCGGGGAAAAGCTGATAAGTGTGGTGATGTATGGGTGTGCTGTGACACATGAATACATTCCCGGCTCATCCCCCATAAGCATTTTCCTTTTAGTCACAGATTCTTCACTGGAATACATCCACAAATGTATGGATGTTCACAAGTACTGGTATCGCAGAGGGGTTATGACACCTCTCATTATGAGCAGAGACTTTTTTGAGACATCACTCGATCTTTACCCTGTAGATTATCTTCATATACAAAGCAATTACCGGGTGCTTTTCGGAGAGGATATATTTAGTACTCTGGATATCCAGAAAGAGCATCTAAGAATGCAATGTGAGAGGGAACTCAAGCAGCTCTCATTGAAGCTGAGAGAAGAATATTTACAGTCCAATGGCCGAAAAAAAATCCTGACGGATTTACTGGAAGACACCATAAGCCGGCTTTTCCCGTTTTTCAAGGCTCTTTTGGTGATAAATGGAAGAAAAATCCCGCATGCCAGTTCCGAGTTGATCTCTTCGGTGGAAGACCTTTTCGGTCTGGGGGTTTCTGTTCTATCCGATATTTATCATAAGAAAAGATGTCTGGACAAAAACAGTATACACTTCTACCACCGTTTAACAGAAATTATTGATTTGGTTGTGGGCAAAGTAAATCAGTTGAAGGACCGTGAGCCGCAATCGTTGGTAACATAACCGATAGCTCTGAAAGAATTTATGCATACAGATATTTTGTTGCTCACTAAAATCATCGAATTGACACCAATAGGTATTGTGGTCATGCGTACAGATGGTACTGTCTGTTACCTGAACGCATGTGCTTCACAGATGTTTAATATTTCAGCCAGTCAGCTTGAAGGTAAACTTATTAACAGTTATGTCTCTGAAATCAATGGGGAAAAGTCCTGGGAAGAGATTTTTACATTGATGCTGAAACAGGAACTCTCTAAGATCAATGTAATTATCCACCCACATGAAAATGAGGATATTATCTGTGAATTGAGTTCTTTTTTCGTTCCTGGAAACAAGGATTATCCTGATTCACTGGCTCTTATTTTCAGAAATATCACCCAACAGACCCGTATCAATGAACAGATCGAGAAGAAAAATCTTGAAATGGCCAAGATGAATTCGGAGCTGATAAGATCGAATGCGGAATTGAAACGGGTCTCCGAGATGAAATCCAATTTCCTCAGCATCGCTTCACATGAACTAAAAACACCCCTGACCTCCATCAAGGGTTATTCCGATATCATTATCGATAACATGAAAGAGAAAATCGACAGCGGTGTTTATAGGATGATAGAGAGTATCAACAGAGCTGCTGACCGGCTTCACAGAGTTGTAAATAACATCCT
This sequence comes from uncultured Fibrobacter sp., assembly GCA_964472925.1. Taxonomy (GTDB): domain Bacteria; phylum Fibrobacterota; class Chitinivibrionia; order Chitinivibrionales; family Chitinispirillaceae; genus JAAYPC01. The sequence goes on from CAYYNL010000062.1 coordinate 12,014, forward strand.
TGATGTCACCAGAATTGAACAGAAAAGATTACGGCTAAAACCGGAAATGATCGATCTGGGGGCGGTCGCCAAAGATTGCATCGATGAGCTCTTTCAGTTTTCCCTAAAGCGCGGGATTACTTTCCATTGTGATTTTGAAAAGGGTGATCTGCAGTTCTATGGCGATAAGATGAAAATGCAGCAGGTCTTTACAAATCTTTTCAGTAATGCCTTGAAATATTCTCCTGATGGATCGGTGGTGGAGGTATCCATAAGAAAACAGAATCAGGAACGGTTCCATATCGTAGTCAGGGATCATGGAATAGGAATAGACAAAAGCGAACAAAAAAACATATTTGACCCATTTTACGAAGTTGGAAGTGCCAATCGTCACAGTACCGATTTCTCCAAATTCATGGGTGGGGGAACGGGCCTGGGCCTCTCAATAGTAAAAGGTATTATTGAGCGACATGGTGGCAGGATTTGGGTAGAGAGTGAAGGAGTAAAGGAAAACAGTTTTCCTGGAAGTGAATTTCATATAACTTTACCTTTTAAGGCAGAAATCAGTTGGGATGATGATGAGACAAAGTTCAGTAACATAGAAAAAGAGGATGAGCTCAATGAGCAGGAGATCTCTTTGCAGACAGATGTCAAGCCCACCATCCTTTTTATTGACAGTGATCGTGAAGCAGTTGAGATTGCCAGAATGGTGCTGGAAAATGTATTCGAGACGATTGTTGCCGAATCAGGGGAGATGGGGCTGTCTCTGGCCTTTCAACATCGTCCCTCTCTTATCCTTTTGGATTCATATCTTCCAGGTATAGATGGATACAGGGTTTGCAGGATTCTTCGTTCTCAGGAGGAAACCCGCGATATACCAGTGGCATTTTTCTCTGCTGGAACCCAGAGTGATGAGATCCAGAAATGTTTTGCCTGCGGTGCAGATGATTTTATCGTGAAACCATTCAGCGGCAGGGAGCTGGTTGACAAAATATGGCGGCTGCTGATGAAAAAGAAAGAAGAAGAAACCTTCAAATAATTTCCTGACAACTTTGAGCTGCTGCTAATTTTAAATATCAAGCCGAAAAATAATAACAAATAAGAAAATCCGAAATCCGAAAAACGAATTTTAAGCAGGAAAAAGGAAAGTTCGAATACGAAACTGGGATAAGGACCAGGAAAATCCAAAGTTGGAAATTCGGAACTCATAAAAAGATTTATAAAAAATAGTCATGCAATTCTTCTGTTTCGTATTTCGAATTTTATAATTTCCATCCGATATTTTTATTTCTGTTTATTGTGCAACGCTTTATAAATGGATATGTTTAAATGCCTACGCCGATTCTTATTACCACTCCAAATGGTCTTACCTCTTTTCTTCGTGAAGAGGTGCAAAGATTAAGATATCCGATCAAAAAAGTCGGAACTGCCGGATTGCTGACCGAAGGAGATTATGCAGATGCGATGCGTCTTAATCTATATCTCTTTACTGCTCATCATGTGCTCTACCTAATAGATGAGTTCTCCTGTAATGATCCTCAAGAACTTTACAAAAAGATAAATGGCATACCATGGGAAACCATGATTTCTGCAGATGGGTATCTTTCGGTGGTCTCAAATGTGTTTCATCAAAGTATCAGGGACACCAGATTTGCTAATCTGAAAACTAAGGATGCAATTGTGGACAGGATATTGATTCGTAAGGGAAGACGTCCAGATTCAGGACCACAACGAACTAGGGCAGTAGTCCATGTTTATTGGAGAGACGAGAAATGTCAGGTCTATATTGATACTTCAGGGGAGCCCTTATCAAAGCGAGGGTATCGTACCAATCCTCTTTATGCTCCTATGCAGGAAACACTGGCTGCGGCTGTAGTTAAAGCTACCAGACTCAAGTCATCGGAGAACTTTGTTAATCCTATGTGCGGAAGTGGTACACTGGCTATCGAGGCTGCTTTGCAGTGTATCAATAGGGCGCCAGGATCGATTCGTAAAAATTTCGGTTTTATGCATACCCTTTTTTATCGTAAAGAAGTATGGGATGAACTGGTAAGGGAGGCAGTAAGCAGAGAAAGAATAGAAGCTGGCAAAATAATAGCTTCTGATATCAATGATGATGCAATCAAGGCCGCATATAACCATGCCCGTCTGGCAGGAGTGAGTGGGTTGATAGATTTTAAAGCTGTTGATTTTGAACAGACACAGGTTCCGGAGGGCCCTGGAGTGGTGGTATTTAATCCTGAGTATGGAATCCGTTTGGGTGATGAATCGGAATTGGGGCAAACCTACAGAAGAATAGGAAACTTCCTTAAGAAACGTTGTCAGGGATATCGAGGATATGTTTTTACAGCCAATAAAAAATTGGCTGGTGAGATTGGGCTAAGATCAGGAAGAAAAATAGCTTTTAAAAGTGGTAAGCTGGATTGCAGGCTTTATGAATATGAACTCTATGGTGGATCACGGATTAACCCCGACCGTAAAGATGGTGAGGTGTATAATTAACAATGAATATCGAATTTCGAAATAAAGGGAAGAAATTCGAAATCCGAAAAATCGAAATCCAAAATCAAAAATCCAAAATCCAAAATTCGAAATCTGAAATTTAAAATCAATATGGGGCTTGACTATCATCTTCCGTTAACTGATAAGGAGCTGTTGGCAGAATGTGATGTAGACACATTTCGGTCTGGTGGCAAGGGTGGACAGCATGTCAATAAGACCGAATCTGCTGTGAGGTTGTTTCATCGGCCAACCGGAATAACGGTTGTGAGTAGTAAAGAACGAAGTCAATATCTCAACAAGGCTGAAGCATTATCCGATTTGCGAAAGAAAATTGGTAGAAAATTAAAGAGGGTTTCTCCGCGAATAAAGACGCAAGTACCTGAGAGTGAAAAACGAAAGCGACTGGAAAAGAAACGAAAGATTTCGGGGAAAAAAGAGCTTCGAAGAAGAGTTCTTTCTGATGAGTGAGTTTTTATTTGTTTTTTTCCTAAGATCATCTGTATACTCTACTGTGGTTATAGTCACATACAACACAATTTAGCTTGCATACAACCCTGGATCAATAAGTCCAGACTGTGCAAAAGGAATATCTGCCTGACACCATGTCTGAATCCTTGAGGTCCTCTTCAGAATCCAGGTTCTCCTGCTAACAACACAAGCACCACCCAAATAATAACCACAACCATTGCCATGCCTCCTCCAATTGCCCACAATGGTACAATCTCATTACTTTTTACTCCCATTTTTCTTCCGTAAATATTTTTCCGGATCGCATGTGGTGAGAGTGAATCAAATGGTATTCCGCATTTAACCAGTATTGATGCCAGCCGGGCGATTATTACTTCTCTTTGCTGTGGATCCATCAGAAGATATTTGCCCTGAAATCCTAAACAAAGGCACATATAATAGATCTCCAGTATACTTCTGTTTTCTTCAGGAGCTTGCATCAGATGATCCAGCTTTCGATAAAACTCTTCACCTGCAATATTATCACCGAATATTTCCAGTTGCATGGGGTTGGTGATCCAGAAATCGCGCGCTTCACCAGGAATCGATAACACAGTTTCATCCAGAGTAGACACCAATGCATATTTTACCAGCTCGATCGTTTCCGGTGTAAAACCAGCTCTCAGACAGTTTTTATGAAACTGGCTAATATAATAGTTTACCAGTTTTCTCAGGGCTGAGCTTCCTCCCAGGTCAGTTGCATCGCGCATCTTGATTATTATGAGCAGAAGATCGGTACACAAGGTACACAGGCTCTGCTCCTTTATTTGACTATCAGAGAGATTCAGGTCAAGTGTCTGTGTAATGATTGTCTTTGAAAAGTCATTCATTTAACTATCCATTTCTGTTACTGCCATCATCTCCATCTTTAATCCAGGAATCTTATGAGGGAAATACATGGCCATAGTTCCAGTAGTTTTAATCATCTCCCAGTGAGTGTTATGCCGGCTCAGCGCAAAATAGGAATAACCAGGTTTTGATGAGAGTTTTGGAGGAGGAGTACTCACATACATTAGAGGCAGTCCTGGCATGGCAGATTGAATCAGTATATCGAGCTGATTTCTGGAAGCGATCTTTATTCTGGGAAGAGAATAGGTGATCAGTTCCTTTTCCGGGATTTCTGCACTTATACCGATAAAAAAAGAGGCACTTTCGAAAAGCTTTTGATTATTGATAGAGAAAAGGTAAGTAGCCGGGCTGATCTCGGAAAAGGGTATCTGAATACATCCGGCGGAGAGGTCGGTTTCCAGAATGTCTCTGATACTGTTAAAAATGGAAGGGAAGACTTTTTCCAGAGAACTATGTTTATACGATGGCAGTTCAGTGACATTGATATTACTGGAAAAAGTAATGAGTGCACCGGCAAGCTGGATCAGGACCAGGTAGAGTTCGTATGGATGTACCTTCGAGGAAGTAAAGAAACTGTTAATTACAGGGATACTGGTGTTTATGGTTTTTAGGAGTGCCAGTGAAGTCATCTCGGAAGGGGGGAATTCTGTAAGGCCATTCTTAAGATGTTTGCGGTTTTGAGAGAGAAAACTGCTTTTTGCAATAAGCAGTTCTAAAAGAGATTTGAGCCGGTTATAGAGAGTCTCTGATACATCTATACTTAATAATGGTGGTATAAAATCTTTATCCATGACAATCTGTCCGCTTGTTGTACGACTCAACCGGGCCAATGGGAGACTGGTGAAATTGTCCAGCGATTCACCTTCAAACAGTATACAGTAGTTTGCTTTTGCCAGTTCTATCTCCTTGTTTTGTTCTCCGGAAACTTCATCTGTGATACTCTGTATGCTGCTAATATAGCGTGCAGAAAAAGAGGATATTTTGGATTCCTGAACCGATGTCTGCCCGGGTAATGCCAAAGGAAGAGCCAGGTAGACCATCAGGGATTGTTGCTTGTAGGAAAGGAGATCAGAGAAGTTTCTGGCTAAAGGAACGGGACCAGTCTCTGGGATCGAGAAAAAGGTGCCATCTGGAAATATTCCGCTGGCACTTTGGAGAGATAATGTTTTGTTGGCCAGAGCATCCTGAATTATTTTAAATTTTAACAAGCCGTAGTAATTTCGGTTGTATGCTGAGAATTGAGATTGCATGGAGCCGAAAAAAAATCGTTCCAATTGCTGAAAGTGTTGCGGCTGAAGAAAAAGTCCTTCTTTCCATATTACCTTATCATTTGAGAACATTTTGTTATCTCCCGTTTTTTTAGTTTTTCTGGTCTAAAAAGTGTGAACGGATACAAGTGCCAGAGTTTTCCGAAATCTAAAAAGGAAAAATTGATATTTTCGGGGATCTTCAAGGACGATTTGAAGTAAACCAAAAAGCAGACTAATTATAATTTAGGGCAAGAAGATACTTCGTCCGGTTCCCCTGCTTTGAGAGAGTCTAGAAACAATCTGAAATATATTGTTTGCACCTGAAAAAAGCTATCGATCACCCAAAAAAATCCTTAAAAATCTGAGGCTGAAACAAAGGCCTTCAAGGGTTAAAAAAAATCAGTCGCAGAACTTAGAAACAAAAAGAATGGGGAGTATTATGAAACTTTTTCGGTTAGTTTTGCTCTTTTTTTGCATTCTTTTTATACACTCGCAACTATGGGCAGCAAGGGATGGCCTTATTACGGTGATAACCGAACCTGCCGGAGTAGAAGTGTGGATGGAAAACCATTTTATCGGAAATACTCCTATAAAAGAGAAGATTGTTGCTCCTGGGAAATATGAAATCAGGTTAATCGATCCGATTCAGAGGATAACAGTTACAGAAGAGGTTTTTGTTGCTTCCGGTAAAACCGCGGTATTGGAGAAAAAAATGATCCCCAGATTTGGATCCTTACAGGTAAAAAGTATACCAGAAAATGCGAATGTATATCTTACAGTTCCGCTGGGCAAGACTCCTCTTAATAGTGAATTTATTATTCCTGGGAAATATCATCTGGAAATTCGACATCCTGACAGTCTGTACAAAGTCTCAGAAAAGCAGGTAGTTGTCAATGAAGGAGAAATGGTGGAACTTATTGACACCTTAATTATGAAAAAGAAGAAGATTTTCGACAAAAAAGCACTTATCCGGCTAGGACTGGGAGCGGGTGCTGCAGCCGCTTTTATCTGTGCAATAGTTGAAAACGGTAATAATCATCATTATAAAAGCAGTGGATTACTGGACAAAGCGCATACTGCAAGGATTCAAAGGAATATAGGAATTATTGGTGGGGCAGTTTGCGTTGTGACTTTTGAAATAGTGGCTTTCTTTTAGGAGTCTCCATAATCCACCAAAGAAGGACTTAAGACCTTAAGGAACATCTAATAGGATTATTCCTCCAAATGTCTTAAAGAAGTATTAAAAAAAGTTCCTCAACGGGGAATTTAGGAGGGAGAGTAGACAGTTTGATTTACGTTTAAATATTAACAGGAAACTTCTGATTATGCGTGAAAATTCAGAAAAAACCATGTTCCCAAGTGGAAAAAAAACGGCAGAAACACTTGATGAAAAATTAGTACCAGTGTTAGACACTTCAATTGTTTTTGGCAAAGAACCCACGGAGGAAAAAACACCCTTGTTAAGGGAGGCAGGGGGGATTTCTTTTGATGAGCCTGCTTCAGTAAAGCAATATGACAAAACATTCCCTGATGGCAAAGAACCATTTCCACTGGGTAGTGGCAAAGTATGCGGACTTATAGGCCAGGGAGGAATGGCGAGGGTGTACCGGATCTGGAATGAGAAAATGGAGGTTTATCGGGCGGTAAAGGTTTATTATCTTAGCGGAAGAGCCGAACTTCGAAGGCGTTTTGAAACTGAAATAAAAATTTCTGCCAAGCTTAATCATCCCAACATCGTTCAGATCCATGCGACAGGTGAATGGAACGGGTATCCATATATCGAAATGGAGCTGGTGGAAGGAGTATCACTGGAGACCCTGATAAGTCGACACAAAAAAATGCCGTTTGCAACAGTAACCGGTATTGGAATTCAAATCGCCGATGCGCTCTGTTATGCGCATAATCTGGATATTGTGCTTTATGGCAAAACCTACAAAGGAATTATTCATCGCGATCTCAAACCTGCCAACATCATGATAAATGAGAGAGGATTGGTAAAGCTGCTTGATTTTGGGATTGCCAGACCAGCAGAAGTGGGGCTTCATACGGTATCCGGCAATATCGTTGGCACTCTTCCATATCTCTCCCCTGAACAGATCGATAACCTGGAGATAGATCATAGAAGTGACCTCTATTCATTAGGTACTATTCTTTATGAAGCATTAACTGGTGAAAAGGCTTTTCCACAGGAAACGATTACTGCGCTGATGAGAATGAAATCTATCGGACAATACAGATCATTCGAATCATTCTCCTGCAATGTCCCGATTCAACTGTCAGAAATTATAAAAAAATGTCTTAATGAGAATAAGGAAAATCGTTTTGGCTCTTCACTGGAACTGAAAAATGCGCTGCTAAGATTTCTAAGGAGTAAACAGGCAAAGTCTCCCTTACTGATTGTGCAAAATTATTTTGATAAAAGAGACAAGGAAGAAGCGGAGAATGCCGAGAGAAAAAGTGCTTTCGAAAAAATATTGTCAATAATAGGATTGTTTACAGGAATCGTAGTTGTAATGATTTTAACCTTTCAGTTTTGGCGTGATAAAGAACCAGTTAAAAAAGGATTTAACTTTGTTAGTGACACGATTTCTGTTTCAGTTTCACAAGTTTCGGATTCGGTACAGAAGAAACCACAGGTGAGAGAGGCCGCTAACCGGAAAGGAGCCAATAGTCGAAACGCAAGTGTTACCAGGAACGGATTATTACCAAAGAACCCGATAACACGATTAAAAGCAAAATACAAAAGTGACAATTTATACCAGATTGGTGATTTAGCATGTAAAAAATTAAGATTTGACGAGGCAATAATTGCTCTCAAGAGTATTTCAACAGATGATATCGACTATAATAATGGATTAATTCTTCTGACATATGCGTATCTGGAAACCGATAGTTTGGAAAATGCCTGGAAAATAGCAGAATCAATCAACAGTTTAGATGCGTTTTTCTGTATTATAATGGGAAGAATTGAGTATGCACGTAAAAACGAAATAAAAGCGTTGGAGATTTTTCAGTTGGCGCTCACCAGATCGAGCACGATTCGATCTATCGACTTTATACGCAGTGAATCATTGTATTATGCAGCGATTATCTATGATAAATGGTATCGGGCAAATCCCAGTCCGGAGAATAGAAAGTTTGCTTTGATCTCGTGGGAAAAACTAAAGAGGGTTCACAGACCCGGGCAGGAGCGGTATTGTTTGGCGGAGGATAAGATAGCAGGTTATGGTAATGAAAACGAATGATGGAAAACTTTCCACTTGCTATGGAGATTGTTTTCATCCTTTCAGCACTTGTGTCAACAAAGATGATATCTGCTAGTTTAGGTTTTCTTATTTATTCACATATGGAATAACGAAAGGCCAAAATGCTATAAAATAAAAAACAAGTCTCTTTTCAGGAGAAATCCCCATTATTAAATGGGGCAGGAGGAATATCTAAACAACGAATGGCAAATAAAATAATTCTCTTCAGGGGCTAAGAGGGCTTTAAACAAATTAGAAGTAAATAACCGATGGAGGCAAAAATGTCACCCATTGCTGCTGCAAACGAATCTCAGTTTTTCTTTATAACCGCAAAATATTCTGAAACTACCTTCGATGTCGTTCAATTTAACGGAAAAGAAGCAATCTCTTTTCCCTATGAATTTAATGTCTATTTGATCTCTGAGAATAACGATATAAGTACCGATACGGTTTTGGGACAAGCCGCCACTCTCATCATTTCCCGTAACGGACAGTACTATCCATATTCCGGAATAGTTGTAGAATTCGAAATATTAGATGGTGACTCACCAAAAAATTATTATCGGGCAATGCTGGTTGCTTCACTGTGGATAACCAGTCTAAATTACCGAAGCAGAATATTTCAGAATATGTCCATATCTGAAATTATTCAAATCGTACTCAAAGAAGCCAATATCGGTAATTTCACTATTAATCTCTCTTCCAGAACAAAACACGAATATATCGTACAGTACCAGGAAACCGATCTGAATTTTATTTCACGTCTCATGGAGGGCGCGGGGATATTTTATTATTTCCGCGAGCCTCCAATAAATGGAGATCAGATAAAACCAGGTGGGTCTTATGAGCAGCTTATTATAACCGATAATCCGAAGTTTGATAAGATAGAAGAACCATCAGCGATAATCTATCGGCCAATCGATGGTATGGCAAAGATTAGGGAAAAGGAAATAATCGAATCGATAAATACTTTCCGTTTTTCAAAGAGTGTTATCCAATCTGAAACTATGGTAAAGTCATACAACTATCGTTGTCCTGAAGTAACTATTGCGGGTAAACAACCAATCAGTACCGGTAATTATGGAATTTATTATGAATATGGAGGAAGCTATAAAAACGTTGAGGATGCGCAGAAAGGCGCGCAGTTGATTTGCAAGCGAATAATGACAAGGCAAAATAAGATTAGCGGTACTGGGGATTGCCGGGCGTTTCGGGCTGGTTACAGTTTCGAATTACAGGAGCACAAGATTAATAAATTTTGTATTCCATATATAATAACTGAGGTGATTCACAGGGGGGGCTGCGAGGTCAAAACATATCAAAATGAATTCAGGGCAATACCTACAGAGATGGCGGCCAGTTTTGCACCAGAAAAGAGGACTCATGAACCAAAAGTAAGTGGTATTCTTTCTGCGCAAATCCAGGGAAACGGAGAAACTTACGCTACAATTGATGACAAAGGGAGATACAAGGTTTGTTTGCCATTTGATACCAGTACTAATAATAACGATTGCAATGGATCAAAACAGATAAGACTTGCACAGCCATACTGTGGTTCTCAATATGGTTTTCATTTCCCGTCTCATCAGGGTACTGAGATGGTTTTGGCCTGTGTCGATGGTGACCCGAATAAGCCGGTTGGGATTGGTACTGTGTCAAATGCTAATACTATCAGTCCGGTTATTGCTGTAAATAAGCATGAAAATATAATTAAAACAGCGGGTGGAAATGTTCTGGTAATGGATGATACAGAAGAAAAACAGAAGATTCGACTGATTACAAAAGGGCTGAATGGACTGGAAATGAACGATGAGAAGAAACGGGTTGTACTTACATCGACGGAATTAAACCAGCTCCTTCTTGATGATGAAAATAGTATGGTAGTTATAAAAGGAAGTTCTCATACGATTTCAATGAATTATGCTGAAGATAAAAAAACTGTCGAGATAATATCTGGTGATGGGCATATTATAAAGATCGATGACAAAAGCAAGATTGTTACTATCAAAACGGCTGGTGGTAATAAGATTGAGATGGACGATAAGGGGAATAAAGTAATTATCGCGGATAGTAAAGATAAAAATACAATTACCCTTGATCAGAACAATGGATTGATTCTCTCTGGTGAGAAAGTAACGATTGATGCATCACAGGAGATTTTGCTATCTGGAGCTAATGTAAAGATTAATTCCAGTAAAGGTGATGTAGACTTGATCGCATCGGGTGATTTAAAACTAAATGGAACGAATATCAACCAGAAGGGATGCGCTGAGGTGAAAATTGAGGCGGTGAAATTTGAGGCAAAGGGATCAATGGTTGCCAATATAGCTGGCACGGTGATGGAGATGAACGCGGATGCTTCGGTTAAGATAAAAGGGAATGCCATGGTTGAGGTGAACGGTGGAGGGATGGCGGTTGTTAAGGGAGGAGTTGTTATGATTAACTAAGAAAAGAGCAGTGAATATAGAATAGCAAAAATATCAGTGAGGAAAGTAGGTATATCGAAACTTCTATAAAAAGTTAGGGCTTGGAATAGAAATGACGAAAGAAGATGACATTATTAAAGAACTATCTGCAAGCCTTGAAATAGCATAATAATTTAGCAAATGGCAGCTTCAGGTTCAAATTTTTATTAGGACCACGACTGTTAGAGTGAGTGCCTTTCTGCTCTCTATATTTTGATAATTCTTATTCTATTTTACACTATCTTTTTTTGATAATAGTTGTTTATTTTTTCCGTGCTTTTCACCCTGCTTCTCATTTAGTTTATAAGAGCAATCCTTTT
>CAYYNL010000063.1:0-22963 GCA_964472925.1 uncultured Fibrobacter sp.
ATTTGCCGTTTCCTCCTCCCTGCGATATTTTCTCCTGTTAATTATATCGGAAGGGGATTGGAAAACTTTAGTCTTTTTTTCTTATTTTTGAAAAAAACGAGCTTAGAAGAGCGGCGCACTCCTGTTCCATTAATGATGGGACAACCGAAGGAAAATAGCCATAGCTTCTCTGGAGTTCCTGCCTGTAGTAATGGGAGTCGATGGCACCGGCTCTGGGGTCTGATGCTCCATAAACTATAGCGGAAATTCTGGTTTGCAGAAGTGCTCCAAGGCACATGATGCAAGGTTCGAGGGTTACATATATGGTACAGTCGGTTAATCGCCAGGATTCTGCCACCGAGGAAGCGGCACTTATGGCGATGATCTCTGCGTGAGCAGTGGCATCACAAAGCTTCTCTACCTGGTTATAGCCCTTGCCGATTATCTTGTTATTTTTCACTATTACTGCTCCGACTGGAACTTCACCGTTATCGAATGCGTTTAATGCTTGTTGGTATGCAGCACGCATATAGTAGGAATGATCCATGAATATAAAACTCCTTTTTTCGTAATAAATATACTGATTGAAGGCCAAAAACCTTTATATGTAATAGATTACCTGTCAGCCACTTCAATCTATTGTGGTTTTCAGGTTTGAAATTAAATACCTAAATCGTCTGAAATAGGTAATGAACAGATTCGGTTTTATAGTGCTTGTATTTTTCCTGATCAAAACTTATCTTTAGGAAATTTCTGGGTATTATTTAACTGAACTTACCCACAACTACAAAATAATGCTGACATAATATGTTTGAAGAACTTTCTAATAGATTTGAATCCATTTTCAATAAGCTGCGTGGACGTGGAAAGCTTACCGAAGAGAACATTGCGGAAGCGGTACGTGATGTAAAACGTGCGTTACTGGAAGCGGATGTTAATTATAAGGTGGTTAAGAAGTTCAGTGCATCGGTGCAGGAAAAGGCTCTTGGCAGCGATGTTTTAAAAAGTATTACCCCAGGGCAGCAGTTTGTAAAACTGGTCCATGATGAACTGACTGCTCTTATGGGTAGCAACGCTCGTTCTATCCGTTTACATACCAATCGTTTGAATGTTATTACCATGGCTGGGCTTCAGGGCTCAGGTAAAACAACTGCTTGTGCAAAACTGGCTCTTCATTACAGGAAACAGGGGCATCGACCGTTGATGGTGGCCTGTGATACTTATCGTGCTGCTGCAATAGATCAGCTTGAAACTTTAGGTAAATCACTTTCTATTGCGGTCTACTCTGATCGGCAGAAAAAGCCAGTGGAGATCGCGAAAGATGCTCTTGAGTATGCCAGAGGACAGGATTTTTCCATTGTGATCATCGATACCGCAGGTAGACTGCATATAGATGCTGAGATGATGGATGAGCTGAAGGCTATCTGTTCTTTGGCCAAGCCTGATGAGATATTCTTTGTGGCTGATGCCATGACTGGCCAGGATGCAGTTAATGTTGCTGCGCAGTTTCATAAAGAGATAAATTTTACCGGGGTGATTTTAACCAAGCTTGATGGTGATGCCAGAGGAGGGGCAGCCCTTTCCATACTGGATGTTACCGGGGTGCCGGTACAGTATGTGGGTGTTGGTGAAAAACCCGATGCACTGGAGATCTTCTATCCTGAGCGGATGGCCGGAAGAATTCTGGGTATGGGTGATGTCGTTTCTCTGGTGGAACGTGCCCAGGAAAATATCGATCTGGAAAAGAGCAAAAAGCTGGAGCGCAAGATAAGGAAAAATCTTTTCTCCTTACAGGATTTCCTTGACCAGCTAAGACAGATTAAAAAGATGGGGCCTTTAAGTGATCTTCTTTCCATGATTCCTGGTGTCGGAAATTATCTTAAGGACACTGAAATTGATAACAGTGCTTTCAATAAAATAGAGGCGATTATCTGTTCCATGACTTTTGAGGAACGGGAGAAGCCAAATATCATCGATGGTAACAGGAAACGTAGGATTGCTATTGGAAGCGGAACTACGGTTCAGGATGTAAACAAGCTGCTCAAACAGTTTGACACCATGAAAACCATGATGAAGAGGATGAACAAAATCGCCGGTAAAAGGGGACAAGCTGCTGCATTAAGGAGTATGTCGCCTTTCTGACTTGAATAACCTTTTTAAAACTTAACCTTATGTGCAAGGAGTGAATCTTGCCTGTTAAAATTCGTTTAGCCCGTATGGGCAGAAGTAAAGTAGTGAAGTATCGTATTGTGGCTGCCGACAGCCGTTGCCAAAGAGATGGACGCTTTCTGGAGACTATCGGTTCTTACGATCCTCAGACTGTTCCCAAACAATTCAAATTTGATATGGAACGGACAGCTTACTGGATCAAAAATGGTGCGCAACCTACTTTAACCGTTAGAAATCTGCTTAGAGAAGATCGTTTCTTTGAGAAAATGGAAGGGCTGGAGAAAGGGCTTTCAACTGAACAGCTCAATATCGAGCGCAAACCTGAACGTAAGCGTAAGCCAAAACCAAAAAAACAGAAATCTTGACTTATTGCAACTGAAGTCTTTCTGAATTCATGCCGGAAGAATTGATTGCTGTCGGCAAAATCCTGCGTACGATAGGGTTAAATGGCTTATGTGCTTTGGAGTCTTTTGGCAAGTCTCTGGAAAAATTGGAATTGCCATTGGATGTTTGGGTTGGTTTTAATCCGCAAACGGCACAGGTAAACACTATCGAAGAGATTAAGAGGCGACCCAAAGGGTTGGTTTGCCGTTTTAAGGGGATAAATGATCTTCAGGCTGCTGAAAAGATTATAAATCATCTGATCTTTATCAGCTCTCAACAGCTGCCTGCTTTGGATCAGCAGCATTTTTATCATTTCGAGCTGAAGGGGATGAAAGTTTATTCTGAGGACAATCGCCAGATCGGGGTGGTTGAAGAGGTGTTTAATTTTCCTACTACCGACTCATTGGAGATAAGGCGCATGGATGGTGAATTGGTTTTGGTGCCTATGAATGAAGATTCGATTGTCAGTATCGATAAAAATAAAAGACTGGTAATTGTCAGAAGGGATTTTCTGGAGGAGTTGCTTTATTAATAATCTGAAATCAATTCTTGTGGTTTAATTGATATGTTCTTTGATATATTGACGCTTTTTCCCTCGATGTTTACGGGTGCTTTTTCTGATAGTATCATCAAACGGGCTTTGGAAAGGAAATTGATCTCTATAGATATTCATGATATCAGGGATTATTCCGATGATCTTAAGCATAAGACTGTCGATGATTATCCTTACGGGGGGAACGCTGGTATGCTTATCAGGCCAGAGCCGCTGGCCGGGGCTATAAAGGACGCAAAGGAGCGGCTGAAGGAACTTAAGCCTTTGGTGATTTATCTTTCTCCCCAGGGAGAACTGCTCAATCAGCAGATTGTCAAGGGTTTACTTGATGAAAAGGCGCTGATTTTGCTTTGTGGCCGTTATAAAGGAATAGACCAGCGGATATGTGATAAGTATGTAGACCGGGAGATCTCTATTGGCGATTATGTACTTTCTGGTGGAGAAATCCCTGCCATGGTTATGGTGGATGCAATAACCAGATTGATTCCTGGAGTGTTAGGGAACAGAGACAGTGCTGAAAATGATTCTCATTTTAATGGACTTCTCAGTTGTCCTCAATATACCAGGCCTGAGATCTTTGAACAGATGAATGTTCCGGAGGTGCTTATTAGTGGTCACCATGCAAACATTTTAAAGTGGCAGAACGAGCAGTCAATCGAAATGACCAGAAAACGTCGTCCTGACTTGTGGAAAAAGTATAAAGAAATACATGATGTTTGACATATATTAATTCTTTGAAAAAAAATATAAAATATAAACTGATGTTAGACGAGGAGGTACCTGTGCAGGAAATTATCAAGGCAATAGAGAAAAAACAGATAGCTGGCAAGACTGTTAATTATCAGTCTGGTGATACTGTTTCTATCTCTTTTCGTATTAAGGAAGGAGATAAGGAAAGAATCCAGCAGTTTCAGGGTGTGGTTATTCAGACCCGGGGAACCGGAATGGGCACTACAGTGACAGTGAGAAAGGCATCTGGAAACGTGTATGTAGAAAGAATTTTTCCTGCATTTTCACCACTGATCTCCGAGATTAAAGTTCTTAAGCGGGGTAGCGTTCGTCGTGCCAAGCTTTTCTATTTGCGCAATCGTACAGGAAAATCGACTCGCATCAAAGAAAAAAGGTAGTTCCCAAATCAGTTTGCTTTTAAGTACTATCAGGAGAAGAGATGATCTTCTCCTTTTTGCTTTTCTGGAATGTTTTTTAGAAAGTGAAACAGGAAATGAATTCTGCACCGAATCAGCTAAAAAACGGGGATAGACCAGTTCAGCAGCAGATTCGTGTTTTTAAGGCCGGTGAAGTTCTGTTTGAGCAGGGGTCAAGCAACAGTGAACTTTTTATTATTCAGAAGGGAAAAGCAGGAATATATAAAGAGACTGCTGAGGGTGAGATCCAACTGGGGATAATTGAAAAAGGAGGACTCATCGGTGAATTGGCTTTACTTGGTGGATCTTTACAGGCTGAAAAGGTAAAGGCTCTGGATGATGTCAAAGTGGAAGTTATTACTCAGCAGGATTTTCATTCCACCATTAAAGCAGCGCCCCTGTGGCTTCAAAGCATAATTAAAATTCTGGTCAGTCGTATTCACGCTGCCGCCAAACGGGCTGATCAGTCTCCTCTCAGAGATAAAACCAGAGGACTTGTTTCACTTATCCTTCTTTTATTGCCTGTTCACAAAAAAGAGGTCAATAATACTATCGCAATCGATTACAGCCTGATAATTAAAGAGGGATTCTTTGTTTCAAGACTCAGACAAAAAGAAACTCAGAAAATACTGGAACAGCTTTTCAAAAAAGGAATTCTGCAGATAGACTCGGACAGCATGTCCCAGCCTGGTTTGATTTTGATAAAAGATCCTGAAGTTCTGCATCTGTATAATGAGTATCTGTTATTAAAAAGTCAGAAAAAAACTTTCATGGAATGTTCATTATCTGATGAATCGTTAGCAATTCTAAATGATATCGGCTCTGTGGCTCAGAAATCTGGTCTGCAGACCGATGAAGGAATTGTTTTAAAAAAATCAGTACTTTTAGATGGTTCCTCTGAAGAAAAAACTGCTCTGCTGGAGAATAATCTCAAGGATTTGCATAGAAAAAAAATTATAAAGATAGTTACTTCAGATAATGATTCTTCGATTATTTTCAAAAAGGAAGTCCTGACAAGAATTAAAAAAATAAAGGAATGGATACCTGCTTTCGAACAGGAGGTATCATGAAAAAGACACCTTCGGCTTCTTTGGAAAAAGACACCGATTCCCAACCAGTTTTAAACCGCAATGAAAAACATTTCAAGCGTGGAACGCTGATGTTTGTTGAGGGCGATTCAAAACATGAAATGTTTATTATACGATCCGGAAAGGTTCGTATTCTGAAGCAGGAAGGGGAATATGCCTTGGAGCTTGCAGAATTAGGACCTGGGAGCGTCATTGGAGAGCTCTCTTTATTGGATCACCAGGTAAAAGATGGGACCGCCAGGGTTATCGAAGATACTGTGGTAACCGTCATTGACGAAGAGTTATTCTCCCGGACCATGAACAAGGCACCTTCCTGGCTAAGTGCCATGATCAAGCAGCTAGTCAAGCGACTCCGGGATACAATGCAAAAAAACAGTGACCAAATCATAAGCAGAAGTGTTTCGGGTTTTATAAGAATACTCACTCTTCTTGAAGTCAACGAAGGCATCAGGATCGGGGACAGCAGGGGAGTGTTACTGTCAAGACTCAAGGAAACGGTGTTTTCAATTACAGGTCTTGACAGTTTGCAGGTAGAGCGCTTACTGTTACATCTGGTTCTCAAAGAGATGGTACTGATTCATAGATCAACTACTGGTCATGAATATGTAATTCTGAAATCTCCGGAAATTCTGCATCTCTACATGAATTTTCTTAAGGCCAGGCAGTGCGGTAGTAAATTGATCGGTGAAGATTTTTCCGAGAATGTTATTCAATTATTGAATGTGATACTGGATGTGGGGGAGCGCTTTGGAGTTAAAGAGGGTGATTCTTTGGTAAGGATTACTCAACAGCAGATTGAGAATGAACTGTTGCGTACCGGAAAAGAAAAGACTATAGACAGAGATGCTTTATGGGTTCTGGAAAATGCCAAACTCATTTTAAATCAACAGGAAGTTACTGGAAAAGAGCAAAATAAAGAGAGTAGTACCCTTTTTATCACTTATAATTATGACGTTTTGAAAAGAGTATCTCTGCTTGGAAGGTGGCTGTCTATTTTTAAAGAGGAGATTTCTTTTTGAGATCTTTGAAATGGTACAGATCGCTCCTCTCTGACTCTAAAGTTCGTCAACAGGAGGGCTTTTTTCTTGTTGAGGGCTTTCGTGCAGCAGAGCAGATTATTAAGGAATTCCCTGAATCGATAGATGAGATTCTGGGAACCGAAAATACTGTCGCGGTTTACAGAAAAGACTTTCCGACGCGAATACTGTCCCAGTCACAGCTTGATTATATCAGTTCTTTGCGTTCTCCTCAGGGAATCGTGGCAGTAGTTAAGCTTCCCCCAGAATGTTATACCCCTGAAATACCACAAGAGTACGGAACTGCGATTCTTTTACTGGAACATGTTCAGGACCCTGGTAATGTGGGTACTTTGATCCGTACTGCAGCTGCATTCAATTATTCAGGAGTCTTGCTTTCGTCTCAGTGTGCTGACCCGTTTTCTTCCAAAGTGGTACAAGCTTCTGCCGGTTCCATTCTTTCGGTTTGGATTCGCAGAACCGACAGTTATCTGCAGATGGTCTCGCAGTTAAAAGCGGAAGGACTGATGATTCTGGCAGCAGATGTGCATGGGCAGCAACATCTTGACATAACAGGTCGTGACCATATTTTGGCTCTGGGCAATGAGGGGGCAGGACTGTCTTCTGAGTTGTTGGGTATCTCCGATTATTCTTTCAGGATTCCTTTTAACAGTAAAAAAGTGGAATCTTTAAATGTGGCAGTTTCAGGGGCTATAGCCATGTTTTGTATGAAATATCAGATTTAGAATTTTAGAATTAGGATTTGGATATCGGATTTGGCATTTTTTTTTAACAGGAGATGAATTTTCAGCCGAAGGTAATTCTGGATCTTCCGTTCTTCTTTGATTGATACATGGCTTCATCTGCTCTTTTGAGAATAGTGTGATCATCCTCATCACAGTTTGCTTCGACTATTCCCATTGACAGGCTTGTTTTTCCGAAGCTGAAAGCCTTGAACTGCTTCTGGATTCGTTCTGCGGCGATGGCTGCTTGGTGTTTATCTGTGTCTGGTAAAATCATTATGAATTCATCACCACCATAACGGAAACCCATGTCAATATCTTTTCTCAGACAGACCCTAATCACCTGCCCCAGAGAGCGCAGCACCTGGTCACCCATCTGATGGCCCTGGGTGTCATTGAGTTCCTTAAAATGGTCCAGATCAAGCAGCACAAGGGATAGCTTTCTTTCAGGATTTCTCTTAAGTCGAGATAGTTCACGCTTTATCTGATCGTGAAAATGACGGGAGTTATATAATTCTGTCAGACTGTCAGTGATCGCCAGTTTACTTAGCTGCTCATTTTTTTTAACCAGTTCCATTTCGAGTTTTTTCTTTTCAGTAATGTCTTTGGCAGTTACAACCATTCCTATAATCTGGTTATCGTTTTTCATTTCCGAGAAACTGATATTCAGAAGAAGGATATTACCGGATTTGGATTTCATTGGAATCTCTTCATTTACCGATTTATTTGTACGCAGAACAGTGTTGAGAATCTTGCGTTTGTCTGATTCGTTTACAAAAAGATGAGCCAATGGTTTGCCGACTATCTCTTCCTGTGAATATTCAAAATAAAGTTCGGCACCTTTATTGAATTTTAATATGTAGCCTTCAGTATCTACTGAAAAGATTATGTCAGTAGAATCCTGCAGAATAGTTTCAAAATATTTGGAGATGTTCTGAAACCTTTTGGTAAGGAGTTTTCCTTTTCTGATCTTCTGGTTCAGTTCATAGAAGTGACTGTAGATCCATTTTGACAGAAAAAAACACAATGCACAGTCGATGCACAATCCCAGAATAAGAGATATCTGATTTGAGATGAATCTGACCAGTAGTATCGGTATTGCGATTATAATAAAGAGCAGGATAGAGAAAAAAAACTGCAGTTTCCCGTATTGTTTTTTTGAGTCAGGTTCTCGTGGAAAAAAATAGGGCATAATTTTCATGTCAGAAAAGTTCTTTTCCGGTAATTACTTTATTTATAACTATATATCATTATAAAATATCTGGCGGAATAGGTAAAGTCTATGTTTAATGGCTGCACAAATTGCAGAATCATCGTATATTTCATTTCTGGCTTTCAGGAAACCACTGGCTAAGCCAGTGGAGCCAGATGTCTGGTAAAGGCACTATCGTGCCTTCTTGCTTTCGCGGCTCTGCCGCTCAATCAAGCTACCGTCTGTGGGTAGTACTTGACTGCTTGGGTTTTCAGCTAAAAACTTTTCATTAAGGTGATCGCATGATAGGGAATCAGAAAAAAACAAAGGGACAGATAGAATCGGAAATTTCTGATGCTATTACCCGTTTTGAAAAAGAACATATGGGCAGGGGGCCTCTGGAAACTAAAACCTACCTGATAGAGGATATGATACTTGTGAGACTAAAAGGGGTTCTTACAAAAGCAGAGCTTTCTTTAGTAAAATCCGATCAGAACATCAGGGCCAGGGAACTGATAAAGCAAGTGCGAATAGAGCTTCTGGAGAACGGCCGTCCACTGCTGGAAGATATGATCAAGAGTATAACTCGCAGAAAAGTCAAAAGCCTCCATTCTGATATCAGTACCAGTACCGGAGAAAAAATGATCATTTTTACTCTGGATAAAGTCCCGGAAGTGGAGGCAAAAAGCTAAAACCTAATTCGTCCAATTCAGGTAGAAGCAAAAGTTTTTAAAAAAACGTTCTACACTTTTTTCTCTGGATCTTACAGACAAACTTCTTTAACTAGTCTTTATTCTTGCATGCGCTTCTGTTCTATTTTATCTTTAACACTTCGGTTGGTTTTAGGAAGGGCATGGTATAGCCATGACTAGCCAAAAACAGGCCAAAGCGATCAGTAAATAGCAGTTAGGTTATCATATCCGCTTTAGAAGAGTGGAATTGAGGGCCAAAGAATTGCTTAGGTTTAAGCAAATCTCTGGTCTTTTTTTGTATCCTGAAATAAATTCTCAACAATAAATGCAAAAGAAAGGGATTTATGGTTTCCAATCAAAAATTGCAGAAATGGATCGATGAGATGGCTGCAATGTGCCAGCCTGATTCAATCGAGATTTGTGATGGTTCAAAAGCTGAATATGACAGAATGATAAAAATCGCTCTGGAGAGTGGACTGGCTACTAAACTAAATGAAAACAAACTCCCTGGGTGTGTTTTGTTTCGTTCTGACCCTTCTGATGTAGCTCGTGTAGAGAATCGTACTTTTATTGCGTCAAAAACTAAAGATGCTGCAGGACCTACTAACAACTGGATCGATCCGGAAGAACTTAAAAATACCATGAAAGGGCTCTATAAAGGATGTATGAAAGGTCGTACTATGTATGTGATTCCTTTCAGCATGGGGCCTATCGGTTCAAACATCGCTAAAATTGGCGTGGAAATCACTGACTCACCATACGTGGTTGCAAATATGCATATCATGACTCGCGTGGGATCCAAAGTTCTTGAGGTCCTGGGCAAGGATGGAGAATTTGTCCCTTGTCTGCACTCTGTGGGAAAACCATTGGCAAAAGGGGAATCAGACAATGGTAAATGGCCGTGTGCTCCTCTTGATAAGAAATACATTTCTCATTTTCCTGAAGAACGTACTATCTGGTCCTATGGTTCCGGTTATGGCGGTAATGCGTTGTTAGGGAAGAAATGTCTCGCCTTGCGTATTGCATCTGTGATTGCCAGAGATGAGGGATGGCTTGCTGAACACATGTTGATTCTTGGTATTACCAATCCTAAGGGTGTCAAAAAATATATTGCTGCTGCATTTCCCAGTGCTTGCGGCAAGACCAATCTGGCCATGCTTATTCCCACTATCCCAGGATGGAAAGTGGAAACAATCGGTGATGATATTGCCTGGATGAAATTTGGCAAAGATGGCCGTCTGTATGCAATTAATCCTGAAGCCGGTTTCTTTGGGGTAGCCCCTGGGACTTCAATGGATTCTAATCCCAATGCCATGAAAACAATCAACCGTGACACCATATACACTAATGTGGCGCTCACAGAAGATAATAATGTATGGTGGGAAGGTATCGGATATAATGCTCCAGGAAAACTTATCGATTGGAATGGCAATCAGTGGGATGCCAAGACAGCCCAGAAGCCTGCTGCTCATCCCAATGCACGGTTTACGGCTCCCGCCAGAAACTGTCCTTCAATTGCACCGGAATGGGAAGATCCTGCAGGAGTGCCTATCAGTGCGTTTCTGTTTGGTGGCCGTCGTCCCAGCACTGTACCTTTGGTGCATCAATCTTTCAGTTGGAATCATGGAGTATTTCTGGGATCAATCGTTGGTTCAGAAATAACTGCCGCTGCACTTGATCTTAAGGTGGGTACAGTTCGTCGTGATCCTTTTGCCATGCTTCCTTTCTGTGGTTATCACATGGGAGATTACTTTGCTCACTGGATCAAAATCGCTAAGAAAACCAGTGCTGATAAACTGCCTAAAATATTCTTTGTCAACTGGTTCCGCAAATCTGCTGATGGCAAATTCCTCTGGCCTGGATACGGTGAGAACAGCCGTGTTCTCAAATGGATTTTTGAGAGAACTGAAGGTACTGCCAGTGCTGTGGAAACTGCAATTGGTTATCTGCCAACTGTTGATGCTATAGACACTACAGGTCTTAAAGTTTCTAAAGCGGATATGGAAGAGCTGCTCAAGGTCAAAAATGATGAGTGGCTTAAAGAAGTTGAATTAATTAAAGAACATTATACCCAGTTTGGTAACAGATTGCCCAAAGAGCTTAATGAGGAGCTTGCGGCACTTGAGGCCAGACTTAAAAAATAATACAGAACCTGGTGTGCTACCCTTTACTGGGTCAGCACACCATTCTCTCCTTGAACTTTATCGGAGGGTAGAATGCCCTGGTTTATCAAAACCAAATCAGAACGTGAAGCTAAGAAAAAACTGGCAGAAAGCATTTATATCAAATGTCAGTCATGTAATTCTCATATCTTCAAACAGGATTTCCTGAATAATAATAATGTATGTCCCAAGTGCAACTGGCATGGGAAAATTACGGCATACGAAAGAATCGGAATTACCCTTGATTCCGGAACATTCAAGGAATTAAATGAGAACATAAGTCCTGCGGACCCTCTCAATTTTGTTGATGGTAAAGGGCCGTATTCTGAGAAAGTCATTGAGGCCAACAAAAAAACCGGGCTCAATGAATCTGTTGTTACTGGAACCGGAAAAATAAATGGCTTACCGGTGGTGATAGGGGTTATGGATTTCCGTTATCTTGGAGGGAGTCTGGGTTCTGCTACAGGAGAAAAAATTCTCCAGGCTGCCAATTATGCTTACGATCATAAATTACCTTATATTGTATTCTCTGCTTCAGGTGGAGCCAGGATGCATGAGGGAATTCTTTCTCTGATGCAGATGGCTAAGACCTGTGCTGGAATCGCCAGGCTTAACGAGAAAAAGATCCCCTATATCTCTGTGCTTACTGATCCCACAACCGGAGGGGTATCTGCATCTTTTGCCATGGTTGGAGATATAAATATTGCCGAGCCGGGTGCCTTGATAGGCTTTGCTGGAAGGCGCGTAATCGAGCAGACTATCAAACAAAAACTGCCAGATACTTTCCAGACTTCAGAATTCGTGCAGGAACATGGGTTTATAGATCTGGTGATTCACCGCAATGATCTTAAAAACACTCTCCACAAAATCCTTTCTTTTTATAACCGTTGAGGATTGAAAATGGAATTTGAAAAACCGATTGTTGAGATGGAAAAAGCAGTCGAAAAGCTAAAAAATATAAGTAATGAAAATAAAGGGGATTTTTCTGTTCAACTGGCTGAATTGGAGCAGAAGCTTTCTGAACGGAAAAAAGAGATCTATGACAATCTTACTGCATTTCAGACTGTTCAGGTTGCACGTCACCCCCAGCGTCCTGTTTTCCAGGATTACATTAAATTAATCTTTTCTGATTTTGTCGAACTGCACGGTGATCGTTGCTTTGGTGATGATTATGCCATGATTGGTGGCTTTGCCATGCTTGGAAAAGAAAAAGTAATGATTATCGGACATAACAAAGGCAAAAATGTAGAAGAAAACATTAAAAGAAATTTCGGTATGGCCAGACCGGAAGGATATCGAAAAGCATTGCGCCTGATGAAACTTGCTCAGAAATTCAATGTCCCAGTGCTCACTTTTGTGGATACTTCCGGTGCATATCCCGGAGCTGATGCAGAGGAGAGAGGACAGGCTGAAGCAATCGCACGAAATCTTACTGAAATGGCCACAATAGAGGTCCCAATTATCACTGTTATTACCGGTGAAGGTGGTAGTGGAGGTGCATTGGGAATCGCAGTCGCCGATTCTATTCTGATGCTGTCCCATTCAATTTATTCGGTGATTTCGCCTGAAGGATGCGCAGGGATATTATGGCGTGATGCCTCTTTTGCCCCCAATGCTGCTGAGGCTTTGAAAATCACTGCAAAATCCCTCTTTGAGCTGGGGATTATTGATGAGATCATTCCGGAGCCGGTAGGTGGAGCTCATACCGATCCTGCTCAAACTGCAGAAAATGTAAAAGAATGTCTTTTAAAACAGATCAAAAAGCTCGCATCGTTATCCACATCGAAACTCCTGGCTAAGCGTTTCGAAAAGTATGCGGCTATGGGTAAGTTCAACAAATAACTTAGGAATTCCCCCTTATGCAAAAGAATCAAAACCCAACAGAAGATCAATTACACAAAATTCCCCTTCGTATAACTGATACTACTCTTCGTGATGCTCATCAGTCATTGTGGGCAACAAGAATGAGAACCGATGATATGCTTCGTATTATCGATGTCATCGATAATGTGGGCTATTATTCATTGGAATGCTGGGGTGGTGCCACCTTTGATGTTTGCCTTAGATTTCTCAGAGAAAATCCCTGGGAACGGCTCAGATTGATTAAGGCAAAAGCCAAAAACACTCCCTTGCAGATGCTGTTGCGGGGACAGAATCTGGTAGGATATAGAAATTATGCTGATGATGTGGTTGACCGATTTATTGCACTTGCTTGTGAAAATGGCATAGATATTTTCCGGGTCTTTGATGCACTAAACGATACACGTAATCTGGAAGCAGCTATAAAAGCTGTAAAGAAACATGGCGGGCATGCTCAGGGAACTCTCTGTTATACAATCTCTCCTGTGCATACCATAGAGAAATATGTTAAATATGCAAAAGAGCAAAAAGACCTGGGGATTGATTCTCTGTGTATTAAAGATATGGCTGGAATTCTTTCCCCTATCGGTGCTGAACGTTTAGTCAAAGCCCTGATAAAAGAATTGGACATTCCTATCCAGCTTCATTGCCATGCTTCCAGCGGTATGGCTATGGCTACTTATGTCGAAGGTGTTCGGGCTGGGGCTGGGGCTATTGATTGCGCAATTTCTTCCATGGCTGGTTTTTCTTCACAGCCACCGGTAGAAACAATGGCTGCAATCTTTGCAGAGACCAATTATTCAGCGGGGCTGGATATAGAGGCTTTGGAAAGGGTGGCAAAATATTTTGAAGAGCTTACGCCTTCCAGAAAACAATCCAGTGCTTCTCAGCAGTTCATCGATCCTGGAATTCTTATTCACCAGATTCCTGGAGGAATGATCTCCAATTTCCGTTCTCAGCTTGAGATGCAAAATGCTTTGGATAAACTTCCCGATGTGCTGGCAGAAGTCGCACGGGTAAGGGAAGACCTGGGGTATCCTCCTTTAGTTACCCCTACCAGTCAGATAGTTGGTACTCAGGCTGTTATGAATATCATTTCCGGTGAAAGATATAAGATCATTCCAAATGAGGTGAAAGATTACGCTCGGGGGATGTATGGAAGACCTCCGGTTAAAATCTCTGAAAAATATCTTCAAAAATTTCTGGGAGATGAAAAGCCTATTGACTATCGCCCTGCAGACAAGATTAAACCAATGCTGCCTAATGCTACAGAGGGGATAGATCCTAAGCTGATAGAGCATGAAGAAGATATTATCTCTTATGTACTTCTGCCCGAACCGGCTCTGCAATTTTTCAAATGGCGTGCACTTCCTCCTGAGCAGCGTCCCGAAACTCCTGCGGACCTTGAGATAAAGAAAATGAAACAGGAAATCAAGGAAGAACAGGTTGCTGTGCCAACTACAGAACAGGAAAAAGTCGCTGCTCCATCAACACAGGGCATCTCTCTTCCTGCTAGTTTCCAAACTGTTGCTTTAGAATTACTGGAGAAAATTGAAGGCTTATCTCTTGAGGAACTTATTTTCCGGAAGGGAGAATTTACTTTAGCAGTAAGGGCTTCTTCTGCGGTTTCAATGCCTGTTGTGCAAAGTGCAAAACCTGCCCAGCCAACTGTTATTACTCCACCCCCGGCAATCAGGACCACAATGGAACAGCCTGCGGTCAGTGTTCCTGCTGCAACTAAAACCGAAACCGTATATAAAAAGACAATTAATGCTCCATTAGTGGGTACATTCTATACTTCACCTGGTCCCGGAAAACCTAAATTTGTAAATGAAGGTGATAAGGTGAAAAAAGGTGACAAGATCTGTACCGTTGAGGCTATGAAGCTTTTTAATGAAATTGCTGCACCTGTGGATTGTAAGATCGTAAAGTTCCTGGTGAAGGATGGCACGGTGGTTCAGAAAGACACACCCTTAGTGGCCATAGAAGAAATTTGATTTTTTGGGGGGGTGATGCTATTTGCCCCCCCTTTATTTCCATCAAATAGACTCCCTGTATCGATTTCGTTACGTCCTGCTTTTCATTAAACCTGAATTCCGAAGTTGATGTGGCGTCTAAGCCATTCAGGTGTTTCGACTTTATTTCCCTTTCGATAAAAGCCTTCAACACCTTCAAACCTTATCAATTCAATACGATACGCGACTATATCCAACCCAACTACGGAAATTAGGTTAAAAATTTTCAGCTTTTGCCAGAAGCGATATCAAAGAAAATGGAGACTTTCTCAATTTCCCTAGGAAATGCTTTCTTTGTCTCCTCAATATCCTCTTCTGTAAGCATCAGTTGGGAAATACTGGTAATGTCCAATTCTGGTGATCTGTAGTTTTTGTCGATAGCCATACCGCATTGATAGCAGAGCCAGTCTGCAAGATGGATAAGGCTGATTATATCCTGATGCTGGGGATCATTGATTATTTGATGGTGATGGATTAATGGTAATTGAATTTCTGCCGGCAGGCTCCATCCGCTGGTAAGCCATTCACCGACCTGAGTATGATTAAATCCAAATATCTTTTCTTCTGCCTTATGAAGGCAGATTTTTTGCTTACGGGCCAGCTCCAGTGATTTATGAAAATCCTCGTGCAGATACTGTTCCATGATCACTTTTCCGATATCGTGGAGAAGGCCTGCGCAGAATGCTTCTTCAGGATCAAAAATAGTAAATTTTTTAATTTTGGCTGTCAGGATCTTACAAATAAGGCCACAACTGAGGGAATGCAACCAGAATGCTTTTCTATCAAAAAGAGCTGCAGTTTTTCGGCTCTCAGGGAACATATCAAAGACGGTCAGACTCAGAACCATAGTGTTTATCACCTTTAACCCCAGTATTACTACCGCATGGTTGATATTGGTTATGGTACGGGGTATGCCGTAAAAAGCGCTGTTTGCCAGGCGAAGAATCTTGGAGGAGAGTGCGATATCTTGACCCACAATAAAAGCTATATCGCCGGATGAGGTCAACGGATCATTGATTATCTGCATAAGGCGTGTGGCTACCTGTGGAAGTGTCGGCAGGTTTGCAACATGCTGAATTCTCTCTTTAAAGTTATCATTAATCTGCATGATTTAAAATTTCCGTTAAAAAACAATAAGATATTGCAAAATATGAAGTAAATGCAATTATGATATCCTAAATTATATTTGTATGAGCATTAGTTTTAAAGACAATTTTTGCTGACATATATATTTGCATTGCCTTTTTTTGAGAAGTTATTTTGAAGTTTTAATAGCTTAATGGTTTAAATAGTCTCCCGGGGTCCGCGTGATGAGTTTTTCATCGAAAGTATTTTTTCGCATTCTCTTTGTTTTTACCATTTTTATATCCGGATATGCTTATGAGCAACCTGTAATCAATCAGAACGGTCATGTGGGTATTGTCCGGGTATACTCTGCTAAGAGCCTGGGGGCGACTCGATTATCTTTTAATTTTCAATCTGATTTGGCTTATGATAAAAAATATCTGTCACAGCTTATCGACAAGAATGATCACTTTTTAACCGATGCAGATTTTTTAAGTGATGATTTTGACACACTATATCCTGATCCTACCATTTTCAATATGAGATTTAACGCAGCTTATGGTATCACCAGTTTTCTGGATGTGTCATTTATGCTTCCAGTTTACTTTGATCTTCTCAGTTATAAAAAAAACCAGAGTGGTCTGGGTGATCTTGAGGCCGGAATAAAGCTGCGGATTCCAGGAGATGAAGATCGGTTCTTTCAGGCTGCAATTCTCTCGATGTTCAGTATTCCTACCGGAGACCCTCAGAAAGGTTATTTCCCCAGAAATACTTATTACTTTACTGAATACTCAACTGGTGATTCGATCGAGGCTAATGACACCCTTGTGGGCTTCTACACTTCAGGTAAAATGGAAACATTTCTTGCGGTGCTTTTTTCTTTTGAATGGAAAAATTTGCTTTTCCATATCAACTCAGGTGTAAAATTTACTCATAACAAATCACTTGATGAGCTTTTCATGCTGGGTACTGCCCTGGAATATCATCCTTCTAAGTATGTGGCTCTTTTCACAGAATTAAGTTCTCTTATGCGTTTTTCTAATGTCAGCAACGGTTTCAGAATGGGTGATGATGCATTTAGAATTACCCCCGGGATTAAACTGAACTCATCCAATGGTATGACTTTTTCGCTGGCTGGAAGTTTTCGGTTATCATCGGATAAAAAATTCTCCTACTATGATCTTGACTACAGTGGCCGCCATTTCGTTACCGGAATAGAGCCTTCATGGCAGATTTCTGCACAGATAGGATGGAATGGTACACTAAAGCCTCAGGATAAGGATAAGGATTTTGTCATGAATAAGGAAGATGCCTGTCCGGAGATAGCTGAGGATGTTGATAATTATGAGGATAGCGATGGTTGTCCTGATCTGGATAATGATCATGATGCCATACCGGATTCACTTGATAAATGCCCTATGGCGGCAGAGGACCTGGATAACTTTGAGGATAATGACGGTTGCCCGGATTTGGATAATGATCAGGATGGAGTAGTTGATACTGTTGATCAATGCCTGGATCAAAAAGAAGATTTGGATGGGTTTAATGATTTTGACGGCTGTCCTGATCTTGATGACGATAAAGATGGCGTCGTGGATTCTTTGGACAAGTGTCTGGGGGTTGCCGAAGACAGGGATGGTTTTGAGGATAATGATGGCTGCCCCGATCTGGATAATGATCTGGATGGTATCGTTGACAGTATCGATAACTGCCCTGATACACCCGGTGTTAGTTCTGAAAATGGTTGTCCCAAAAACAAGCCTGAGCCTAAAGAAATAAAGAGAGGAAGAGTCATTCTCAGAGGGGTTGATTTTACCAGGGGAAGCGCTGTGCTATCCACAGCGTCCATGGAGGTTTTGGACCAGGTCTATGAATCGCTTATGGCTTATAAAGAGATTATGCTTGAAATTCAGGCCCATACCGACAATTTAGGGAATTATGACAGTAATCTTAGAATATCCCAAAACAGAGCTGATGCCTGCAGGGACTATTTGATACAGAAAGGAATCGATTCTCAGAGGCTACGGGCCAAGGGCAAGGGTCAGAATGAACCAATTGCTGATAATTCATCTGCTTATGGACAACAACTCAACAATAGAATAGAATTACACCGTATAGATTAATTCAAATAGGGGGGATAGATGGGACTACCCGCAATGGCAAGAAAAGCGGTTAAATTGATCTCTTTGAGTGTGATCATGATGAGCCTTACTGCTATGGCGGCTTACAATACCAATGGTGAGCTGGGAGTTGTAAGAACTTACTGTGCCAAAACCAGTGGTAAAGCAACCATGAACGTAGGTGCAGGGGTTTCGTTTGATCAGTCTTCAGAGTACCTGAAGGGACATGACGGTGATGATCCGGTAAAGGACAATTCCGGAAAAACCATTTCAGATCTGGAAACTTCACGGCTATTATCCTCAAACGTTTTCCTGGCTTTTGGCGTGCTTAATTTTTGGGACATCGCTTTCAGCTTACCAGTTTACTATGACTGGTCGGGGATCGAAAAACTTAATGAAGGGGGAATAGGAGATATAGAAATATCTACTAAAATCCGAATCCCCACTGCCAGTAAAATTTTTTATCAGGCATATCTGGCTGCTGTTACCATTCCAACAGGAATGAGAAAGAATGGGCTATTTCCCCGTCATCAATATTACCTTAACGAGGATATTAATCCAGCAAAATCTTTTTATACAGCTTCAGTACCGACTTTCAAAGCGGAATTTCTTCTGACCTGTGATCTGGGTGGGGCATTTGAAAAAGTTCCTTTGCAGTTTCATTTAAATGCAGGTGGCGTGCTTTCAGGAGTAGATCAGAATAACACCATAGTCGCCGGGTTTGCATTCGAATATGCACCTGTATCATTTTTTTCCATTTTTACAGAGCTTTGGGGCGAGACAAAGGTCGACAACTTCTCAACAGGCAATTTTCGGTCCGATCCCATTTACTGTTCGCCAGGTGTTAAATTTTCCACTCCTGCCGGTGTTTATATGAAACTGCTTGGTGATATTTCACTTTCTTCCAGTCGCTCCAGTGATCGACTCAACTGGAATCCATCTAACGGTGTAGGTGCCGGATATAAATATTCCACCAGTGTCATACCAAAATTTGGTGCTCAGTTTCATATTGGCTGGAATGGATTTCTGGCGGTGCAGGATGATGACCGGGATGGTATTAAAAATGATAAGGACAGATGTCCTCAGGATCCAGAAGATGCTGATGGATTTCAGGATGAAGATGGTTGCCCTGATCTGGACAATGACAATGATGGTATTCCGGATTTGAAAGACAAATGTCCCAATGGTATAGAGGACAGAGATGGTTTTGAAGATGAAGATGGCTGTCCTGATCTGGATAATGATGGTGATGGAATTGCCGATCTGAAGGATCAGTGTCCCAATGTTGCCGAGGATTTCGATGGCTTTGAGGATACCAATGGCTGTCCTGATCCGGATAATGATAGGGATGGTATCGCTGACAGCCTGGACAAATGTTTAAATGAAGCTGAAGATTTCGATGGCTTCGAAGATAAGGACGGGTGTCCGGAACTGGATAATGACAAAGATGGAATTCCTGATCTAAAGGATAAATGTCCAAATGAAGCGGAAGTCTTCAATAATTTTCAGGATGAGGACGGTTGTCCTGATAGTTTGAAAAAAGAACCTGATATGCCCAAACAGCAGATTCTCCAGGGCATTCTCTTTAAAAGCGGTAGTCCGGAGATGACCTTTGAATCATATCAATACTTGGAGCCTGTGATTAAGCAGCTTAAGCAATATCCAGAGGTTGAAATTGAAATCAGAGGGCATACTGACAGTTATGGAAACTACAATAAAAATGTCACGCTCTCCCAAATGAGAGCCGAATCGGTTCGTCAATACATGATCTCCAAAGGAATCGAACCTGCCAGGCTTAAAGCTGTTGGCTTTGGCTCATCCAGCCCAATTGCAGATAACAGAACTGCAGCAGGAAGAGCGATGAACCGGCGTATTGAAGTGGTCAGGACAAAATAAAACTGTGAAGATTTCATTTTTTAACAGGTCTGTTTAACCAACAGGCCTGTTTTTTTTTAGATCGGTATCAGGAATTAAAAGTGATCAGAATTCTGCCTGGAAAAAAGAGTTGCTATCTGAAGGGACTGATTTTTTTTTCTTTATTTCTAAGTTTACATCAGGTCTGCTTTTCCGAGCTTAATCTTTCCAAATCATTATCAGCCATAAGCTTGTCCGATACAACTGTAAAAGTATGGGTTTTTTTCACAGATAAACCTGAAAAACCTTCCGGGAATCTTGTTACAGCCAGAGCTTTGAACCGGCGAATACGAAACAATTTTTCCTCTTCAAAAGAGATGGATTATCCGGTTTCAACAAAATATCTGCAGAGCATTCAAAGAACAGGGGCTGTTTTAAACCAGGTGTATAAATGGGAGAACTGTGCCTCTTTCTATGTGCACGCTTCCAAACTTTCCGAAATTGCCGCTTTGCCAATAGTAAAAAAGGTGCGGCCAGTTTTTACTTTCCGCAATAAATTCATGGACTCTGAAAAGATTCTGCAAAAGAGGGAATTGACTGATAATTTATACGGACAGTCTTATTCTCAGCTCAAAAAGATCAATGTCCCTTCAGCGCACGATTATCTCTCAAGATTCAGAAACATTACAGAACCAGGTTCCGGTATTATGATTGCAGTTTTCGATGCTGGGTTCCGGTTTGATCATAGCTGTTTTTCTTATCTGAGGGAAAGAGGAAAAATAACCGCTGCATGGGATTTTATTGATAATGATTCGACGGTGTATGATCCGGATTCAGTTTATCTCAATCCAAATTCAAGTTATCATAAAAACGATGAGCATGGATCAACAGTTCTGAGTTTGATTTCAGGTTATGATCCAGGTTTTTTTATGGGTACTGCATGGGGAAGCGAACTGGTACTTGCCAGAACTGAAAACGGAATATTTGATGGCGAATATCACTATGAAGAGGATAACTGGTTCAGAGCAATCGTCTGGGCCGAGAGTATCGGGGTTGACATTGTTTCAAGCTCCTTAGCATACAGAACCGATTTTTCTGATTCAACAGTCATACTCCGTTCAGGTGATTCCATTTTTGTCCAGGATTATCAGTACGAGGATCTGGATGGCAAAACCACACTGGTCTCGAGAGCTGCTCTTTATGCTGCCATGCGTGGTATGGTAATTGTAAATGCAATGGGTAATGAGGGATCATATGCTCTGGGCACCTTGTCTGCTCCTGCAGATGTTAAGGAGGTGATATCGGTCGGTGCAATTGATGCTTATAACGACCAGGTTGCCTATTTCAGCAGTACCGGACCTACTGCTGATGGAAGAATCAAACCTGATCTTGTGGCTCAGGGGACAAATGTTACCCTGCCAGTCATATATGGGGGAGGTGCTCATGATTATTCTGCTTATGGCCAGGGGACCTCTTTTTCAACACCAATGATTGCTGGTGTATGTGCACTTATAATGCAGTCGTATTCAGGCTGTAATGCAAATGATGTGCGGGACCGATTGTACCGATATTGTAAACTGTTAAGTAAAAACAATACTGCCGATAATTACACCGGCAGAGGATTACCAGATGCACTCCTTTCTTGTATGAGAGAGGATGAAGTCTATATTACAGTTAAAGACACAGCAGAAAAACCAGTACCATTGGCTTTAATTACCAGTCAGAATGGTGACTCGCTTGGTATTACTGATGAGGATGGAATTGCACTGGTTAAAATCAGGGATAAAGCATCTCCATTAAATCTGCTTGTCAGAGTGTCCGGTTTACAGAAATCTCTGACAATCTCCTCTGTTCCGTCGGCTCAAGAAGTGGTGATATCTATAAATTCCGGTCTGTTGGTTCAGTTGGAGGACAAGAGTGGTCATGTTCTTAACGGAGCAATGATTTACTATAAAATCCCTGAAGTTCAGGATCAGTTTGTGGGCAGGAACACTGATTCTTTGGGACGAGTTCTTATTTCCATGTATCGTGAAGCACCGGTGCAGATTTATGCCACTGCTCAAGGGTATTTCAGCTCTGACACAGTCAAGGCGCAGATCGGTTCAGATCTTTGTACGCTAAAGGTGCTGCTTGAGAAAATCCCTGATTACAAGTTAATTGTATATCCGAATGTTCTGAAAAAAGGCAGGGAAAGAGCTCTGTTTATCGACTTTATTCCAGGTAAAGCTGCCAACAATAAAATCATGCTTTCCATAAGATCCATTGATGGGGCACTTGTCTGGAAAAAAACGGTTTACCCAGGGATAAGTGAAAGACTTAATATCAAACTGAACAGTGAGCTAAACCGACTAACCCCTGGTTTCTACTTTTTAATATTGGAAAATGAACGGAATGTTTTTCGCAGGAAATTTATGATTACAGGATAAATCAAGAAAAAACAGAATAAGTCAGCAAAAATCGTAGAAACAAAAAAACTTCAAATCTCAAATCTGAAACTATTATCCTAAAAACCGCAGTAGATTGACGCGAATAACACGTAATCTATTGCGCATAAAGGCATTCAGTCCTTTCGGTCTTATCACCAGTAGATAAAACCTTCAAGGACTTCAAACCTTTCTGCATCAATATCTTACTGTTCTTCATCGTCACCTACTGCGGTTTTTAGGTTTAAACAACCATTCACTTTGGTATTACTTCTTTAGAGAAATCCCTCAAGATAAAGACATTGGGCTGGATTAAATACAGCTTTATCCTAATAGTTGAACCACCGGCAATGGCTTAGCAATCAATACTGATTATTTCGGGACGCGAATGCGCATCATCCAGCTGCAGAATTTAGGTTTATAGCATTGGGTGATGGTACTTCAGAAAAAACGGACATTCCTTTTTTAATGTAAACTAGAAATCGCATAAGGCATTGATTTGT
>CAYYNL010000064.1:0-22937 GCA_964472925.1 uncultured Fibrobacter sp.
CTCATTCCCTACTCAAATCAACAAGTTTTTAGTTTTTAACTGAGTTTTTTAGGTTCAACAGGTAATTCAACTCTGGACAGTCTGAATAAAAATTTCCACTGTTCAGGTTTCAGTCCGCTTTCCACTCAAGACGCAAACAGTCCTCTCTACGGTGTTTATACTTTTAAATTTGATAAAACCATACCTGTAGAAAAGCTTATTGCAGTGTATATGGCTTCAGGTTTGTTTTTATATGTGGAGCCGGATTATATCAACCATGGCAACTCCACAGAACAGGCCCTTACACTACCAAACGATCAGTATTTTTTCCGCCAATGGGTGTCGGCACCGAAAAATACTTTCTCAAAAACACCGAAAAAAGATTTCCCATCACCAAAAGATGTTGTTAGGTAACAACAAAGCAAAAACAGGATAAGGGAAATATTGGAGTGCATACTTGCTTTTTCCTGCCCATCTTTCATTGTTCCTGCTTTTAGCATTCTGCTTCGCTACCGCAATGCCAAACTACTGTCCGCAGCTTACGGCGAGAAAAACCATATCTTATCTCCCCCCCCAACTTCTTATTCCTTTTTCGGATTTCGAATTTCGGATTTTCCGTTTTTGAAATTTCTTTAAGACTTATTATCTGCTCCCCAGAGATAATCTTTCAACTTGTAAACCTGTCACCTCTGGGGTTTTCATAAAGCCCGAAATTCCAATAGCCAATTGATAAGAAATAGGGAAAAGCACGAAATTCGAAACCAGAACAGGGAATGGGAACAAGATTAGATTGAGTGATGCGCCTTCAGAGAACGATATCATACATAACCGCAATGACAGACTACTGTCTGCAATTTTCCCCTATATCGGCCCCTTTGCCTTCCGCTCAGAAGAATCTAAATTGATCTCTTTTTAATTTTAAATTAACTTTTTGTTACCTCATATCGTATTTTTAGGCAACTGATATTCTGGAATGAAACGTTTTTTAAGGCAATCCGGTCTTTTTCATTCTCCCGTTTCCGCAAAAACAAACTGTTTTCAAATTTAAAGGAAGGTAATTATGCATCCGGTTCTTTTTAAAATATTCTCTTTCCCAATCTATTCATATGGGCTGATGCTCGCACTGTCTTTTCTTTTTGGTATATGGTTTTCCGGATGGCGGGCAAAAAAAAGAGGACTTAATCCTGATGTTATTGCGGATATGGGTTTCTGGATTATTCTTTCGGCGATTTTGGGTGCCCGGCTTTATTATGTAGTACTGCATTTTGAGGAATTCAGAGGTAACCTCCTTTCTATTATTAATCCTTTTCAGGGAGAAACTATTGGAATCGGTGGATTGGTGATGCTGGGAGGGTATATAGGTGCAGTGATTGCCGCTATTCTCTTTTTTAAAATCAAAAAACTTCCATTTCTCCCCTATGCAGATATAGTCTCACCAAGCGTAGGTTTTGGAATAATGCTGACCCGTATTGGATGCTTTCTTAACGGATGCTGCTATGGTGCGCCATCAAAGAGCGCTCTGGCAGTAAAGTTTCCTCTGGATTCTCCGGCCGGAGCTTATCAACACCATATTCATGCGGCCAGCCTCTATCCATCACAGCTTTTTGAATCTGTTGGAGGATTGCTAATCGCTCTAATTATACTGGCTGTGGCACGGAAAAAAACATTTAATGGATTTCATTTTTATTTGACTGGGCTATTGTACTCCATTTTACGATTTTTTGTGGACTACAGTCGTTTTTATGGTCCAACGGAACGTTTTTTTGGCACTTTAAGTCACAACCAGGTCATCTGTATTGCACTCTTTATTCTTTTTGGGGGGCTTATTCTCAAAAACATTCTGTTTAAGGAAGAGATCGCGGCCGCAACCACTCCAGAGGCTGCCACAAACGAATTAGTAAGCACAACAATAGACAAGGCATAGGGTGACTCCTTTTTTAAAGCGGCTGCAAGATTTTATCTTTCCGCCGCTTTGCATTATCTGTGACAATTACCGAATAAATAATGACTGGTTCTGCCCTGAGTGCCTGAATACTCTTCTTGCCAACCACAAAAACCGCAAAAGCTGCCCTCGTTGCTCTCAGAATACCCTGTTTAAAAATTGTGTTTGCGAATTTTCCTGGGACCTTCCATACGAGAGTATCCACTCTTTTCTTGATTATGATGAAAAAGTACAAACAATAATGCATCACATCAAATATTTCAACAAAAAGGATCTTGCGTTATATATCGGTTCTCTTTTCTCTTTTTTTATTGAGGAAAGCTTTTTGAGAAGTGCAGATTATATTGTCCCGGTGCCGCTCCACTGGTTAAGAAAATACAAACGTGGTTATAACCAGGCCGAGTGGTTTGCCAGGGGCATTATTGGGGATAGGAACAAGCCGGTTTTAATCACTTCGGGATTATACCGCAAGAGAAAAACCAGAACACAGGTAAAACTGGACAAAGCTGAACGGCAAAAAAATGTTCAGGGTGCATTCGGTATCACCAATAGTTTAAAGCAAATAATTAAAGGTAAAGATATACTTCTGGTAGATGATGTCATCACCACCGGAGCAACAACCGCTGCCTGTGCTGAAACTCTGCTTGAGGGTGGCTGTAAAAAGGTTCGGGTGCTTTCTTTAGCCAGAGACTGAAAAATAATTTGAGGTTTGAAATTCTAAGTTTTAGTTTTGGAAATCTCAAATCGTAAATTTCAAATCCTAATATCGGAAAAGCAGGTTATACTAGTCCTCTGCATTCATCGAAGCCGCAAACGATATTCATGCATTGCACAGCAGCGCCAGATGCTCCCTTGCCAAGATTGTCCAGACGGGAAATCAGTAATATCTGTTCATCATTGTGAAAGACGATTATATCATTTCGATTGGTGTCATTTGAGCCAACAACGTTAAGATATCCGTTCTCAGTTGACAGTTCAGTATCAAAAGGCAAAACATGTACAAATTGCTCTGACCGGTAATAATCGGAAAGAAACTCATGGATCTCTTTGGCAGTGCTTTTCTTTGGCAACAACCTCCGTAACAGCGGGATCATGACCGCCATACCTTTGTAATAGTTACATACCAGAGGAGAAAACAGAGGTGCGAAATCCAATCCAACGATTCTCTGCATCTCTGGTAGATGCTTATGGTTTAATCTGGCAGAATAAGGGCGTGGAGCAATGAGAGCATTCTGGATAGCACCAGCACTCCCGCTTGCACTACCATAGCTTGTCGCCAGCGGTTCGTATTGAGCTATCAGTTTTTTGCCGCCGCCGCTATAGCCGGATACTGCATGTAAAGTCACCGGATAGTCAGACTGCACTATTCCTTCCTTAACAAGAGGATACATTATGGCGATAAAACCAGTTGCGTAACATCCGGGAACTGCAATTCTTTTTGATCTTTTTATCTTCTCCCGCTGCCCCTTGAGTTCCGGAAAACCATAGGTCCAGTCAGGATTAGTCCGGTGCGCAGTGCTGGCATCGATAATACAGGTTTTTTCGTTAGAAACAAGAGCAACTGATTCTCTGGCAGCATCATCGGGAAGGCAAAGGAAAGCGATATCAGCTTCATTGAGTAACTTTCTTCTCAGTTCAATATCCTTTTTCTTATCGCTGTCAATCTTCAGTATCTCTATTCCACTATATTTTGAGAGTCTTTCATTGATCTGCAATCCGGTTGTACCTTCCTGACCATCCACAAATATTTTATACATCTATACTCCAGTTTTTACTTTAAAAATATGGCTTAACTTGAAAACTATCAGCCTGAAATGCCGGCCCGAATAATCTTTTGCCAACCTTCAAACTATTATTTGACAATCACTAATATAATAAATCACTTTTTCTGTAGCAATTTGTTATTTCTTTTGAGCTTGCCACCATCTCTATTTGAGTTCAATATCAGCGGGAATTTCGCCAGGTGATTTCCTGTATTTCGCTCTATTGTAATGATTATATTAGTTATTGTATCCTATAATTATCTAATTAAAACGGCTAAAACAGTGTTTTTCCGGAACCAGACGTTCCATTTTTCTGGTTATACAGACAATCGGGTTCAGGTGATTCATTTTTAAAATAGCCTGTTTGGTTAAAAAACCAGGGAGAGATTCTTCAAAATGGCCGCTATTAAAACCATAATATTTGTAATACTCTTCTGTTTTTCAGTATCTTTTGCCAAAAACAGCTTCTCACCCATTTCTATTCCAGTACCTTTTTATCAGGATCTTCTTTTTCAGAAAATGCTGGCTCCATCTCCGGTTCTTGACAGTACACGTATCCTTTGCTTTGTTGATGAGGTCCATGGTACCCGCCCATCTGATCTTCCCTGCGCTCTAACCGGAAAAGGTATTCTGATAGGGATAATAGACACTGAATTTGATACCCACCATCCAGCATTCCTTGACCAGGATGGTAATACCAGGTTTATTGCTCTGTGGAATCAGAATGTTGATTCATCGGGTAAACCTAACCGGTTCGGTTATG
This sequence comes from uncultured Fibrobacter sp., assembly GCA_964472925.1. GTDB lineage: Bacteria > Fibrobacterota > Chitinivibrionia > Chitinivibrionales > Chitinispirillaceae > JAAYPC01. The sequence continues at coordinate 4,448 of CAYYNL010000064.1, forward strand.
GGGTAATTAAAAACCACAGAGAATTACAAAAAGACAGTCTTTTCGGCCTGGTTGAAAACCATGTACACGGTACCATGATGGCCAGTATAGCGGCAGGCTCTGATAGAACTTATGGATTTTACGGAATGGCACCTGATGCAATGATCGCAGCAGTAATGTATTCAACTCAGATAAGTAATATCTCCGATGGAATCTCCTGGATCTTTTCCCTGGCAGATTCGTTAAATGTGCCCTGTGTGATTAATCTTAGTATTGGTATCTCTTATGGTCCTCACGATGGAACTTCACTTTTCGATCGTTTTGTAGATTCTGTGAGTGGCCCGGGAAGAATAATAGTTGGAGCAGCAGGAAATGACTATAACCGCAGAGCTCATTTGCAGTTTGAACTGGCTCCAAACGACTCCCAAGGTACCTGGCTAACTCCTGTGCTGGCCAGTTCCGATTCTGACACCTTTTATTACTCCGGAATTGATATCTGGGGTGAAAAATCCAAATTCTTTTCGGTCCAACCCATGTTCATCGATACCTCCACCGGGGAAAAGAAAACTTTCAAAAAGAAATCTTTCCAAAGCAGGACTGTAGAATACGAGGATTCTCTGATCTGGAAAAATACCGATGGTTCGACCGATATAGCCCGTATGTTTATTAAAGCAGAGCCTTACAGTGACCTTAACAATAAACCACATGCTCTTGTCTATTTTCAAACCTCAAAACCCTCATTGTATGCTGGAGTCATTATCAAAAACGGTAATGACAATTGCAATATCCACGCCTGGCATGTCCATAAAGATGCTTTGAAAAATCTGAATATTGATGGTTTCAAAAATGGTAATGCTGAGTTCAGTATCAACGAGGTAGGTGGGACTGCCAAACGGATAATTACTGTAGGAGCATATATTGGGAGGGCGACTCTGAAATACTGGAATGATTCCGTAGAAGTTTCTACTGATAAGAAAGGTGATATAACCCATTTCAGTGGTACAGGTCCTACTGTCGATGGGAGAATAAAACCAGAAATTACTGCTCCAGGATGGCGATTAGTTGTAGCAACAAGCCGAAGTTCAAAACCGAATTTGACACCTGTTATCTGGCCCGACACATCCACAAAAAGTGGCCGTTATGCCGAAGCAACCGGCACATCCGGAGCTGCTCCAGTAGTAGCAGGGATTATTGCCCTTATGCTGCAAATCAATCCTGCCCTTACCCCCGAAACAGCGCTGAATTGTATTCAGAAATCAGCCATCCATGATCAATGGACTGGTGATATCACTACCCCCATCAATCGTTGGGGCGCTGGTAAAATCAATGCCGCAGGAGCCGTTAAGGAAGCAATCGCTTTATCTTACCCAATAACAGTATCTCGTAAAGAAATTCCACCTCCGGTTTCATTTACCCATTGCGGTCAAATCGTTTTCATCCGAAATTTCAATCAAAAAGGATCTGCTGTTTTGTTTAATCTTCAAGGCCGCAGAATAGCCAGAATTAATTTCAACAAAAACGGTATAGTAACTTTACCCAGAAATATCTCTGCCGGCCTGTTCACCATGGCATTTTACAGACAGGATGGTTCTTTTATGGGGAACCTTAAAATCGCTGTAGATCGTTAGTTCGCAACAGACACCAGACATGTTTTTTTCAATAATCAGAACAATTTATCAATTGTTGCTGTAATCTGCAGGAAAACAATTCACACAAATAAGAAGGAGTGATGGTTAGACCCTGTCTATGTAAAGTAGTACAGAACTCGTCATGTCCTCTTCCCTTACGATAATCTGGTTCTTTGGGCGGATGTTCAAGATAACGGTTCATAAGTGAGATATCTGCAGAGACCAGCAGACTTGATTGATAATAGTAACAGAATGGTGAAGAACCCATATACAGCGAACTTCCCAACACTTTACGGTTCTTTATTGCCAGATCGCTGATACCTTTCTTTTCAATAGAACAGATACCTTCATTTTCAAGCAGTGCTATCATTGCGTTGTGAATTTTATCAAAAATATCCAAAGCAGATTCACAGTTCTTGCGTTCACCTACCACAATAGTGACAACGACTCCCGGAGCCAGGATGACAGTTCCCCCTCCGCCGCGTCTTTTTTGTATTGGAACACTGTCTGCAATGCAGTTTTTGAGGTTCAATTCCAGTTCAGGCTTACATGAAGGACCAATGACAATTTCCAGAGACTCTTGCTGATAGGCGTAAACGTAGGGTTTGGGGCATTGTGCTCCATATATAAAAATTCCATCATTCTTGCAAACTTCACCGGGAAACCTGGGAAACACTGTCATTGTTTCTCTTTCTGCTTTTTACTGTATCTGTTAACAATAAATAATGAAATATAAGACATTACTGGAAATAATTTCTTTAGCAGGGGTTCCCTGATAGAAATTGCTTTTTCCGGACATACTTCTTGGCAGCAAAAACAGCGGATACAGTTTTTGTAATCGAATCGTGGTATCTTCTGACTACCTTTGCAGCTCAATGCTTTGGGATCTACAGGACAGCTTTTAAGACATCTGAGGCATTGAATACATTTTTCCTGATTAATTACCGGTCTGGGTGTAAAGCGGGAGCGAATCTGACGTAAAATTCGGTTTTGTGGCAGTACTACAGGAGCAGCTCTGACTACCTTAAAATCTGTACTAATCAGATCTTCGATTGAATCACCAACAAGTTTGATTGAATCGATAGAGGAGACGCCAAGACCACCCTTTACTCCTTCTACAATGGTGGGAACAAAATCTGGGTTGAGGTCGATAATTCTGCAGGCAATGCTATCCAGTGCAACAGGATCATCAGAAAAAAGAAGTGCACCCACTTTTTTCGGTTCACCGCTTTGTGGCCCATTGCCTTCCATGGCATAAACCGCATCCATGACAAATAGACGGGGTTTGATGAATCGGTTTATATCTACCAGTAATTTAGAAAAATCGTAAACATCGGGCAGTCTGGCGTGATATTCTCCTTTCACCAGTCCCGGAACACATCCGAATTGATTCTTAAGAGCACCGGTCATTCTGGTTAACCCGTGAGTTTTAAGTTTTGGCAAGCTGATCAGTCCATCTGAATTGAAAACCGCATTAGCCAGAAAAAGTTGCTTGCAGGAAATTCCTTCAGAAAATGCAACGTTTCTTCCATGGTCAAAATCACCGTGCTCTATATTCATTTCTGCAGCGATTCTGTTTAAACCAGACTTTTGCATTGCCTGGGCAGAAGTCTGTAAAGCAGCTGGCGAATCGCCGTACTGCAATTTAACACCGTGATCCTTCAAAAGAAGTGCTACTGCTGTAAATACCGAAGGATGAGTTACCACACAGCGCTCAGGATCAGTACCCAAAAGAACATTGGGCTTTAAAAGTATCTTCTCACCACTTTTACAAAACCGCCCTATACCCCCCAGCAACGAAATTCCCTTCTTTACTGCATCGTTTACCTCATCCTGGTTATAGGAACCACATGCTACAATTGCCACTGACGATTTGCACATTATAAAAAACCCCTGCTCTGCAAATGATAATTAAACCTGATTCGGACTATTATTTTGCATACATCGCATAGAACCCTTTAAGATAGCAGCCCAGAAGTTTTGAAGATCATATATATTAAAAATAGGGTCGAAAACTTTTGGACTAATAAAAAAAGTGCCCAAACAATCATCCGATTTAGGTCGATTTAAGAAATGGACATATTCCCTTTAATACGTTTATCAGTCCTGTATTGTATTCTTTTTTCCAATAAAGCATAGACAAGAATATAGATGCGTGTACATTAAAGCACCATTCTTGTATAGAATAATTTTTTATTCCATGGCACTCTTATTCGCAGAACCATGATATAGACATATACGATATAATTATATTATAATTATATTAGTTATTTGTTACCACTCAGAGCTATGGATTAGACAAATATCAAAAAAAAGAATATATTAATAGGAAATAATATTTAAACAGTTAAAAAGTGAAACTAAGCAAATTCTGGTTCTTGAATTCTGATTTTCGTTTAGATATTTCTTTCCGATCATTTCTGATTAATTACTGTTTTTATTATTTAGTTCATATTTTATCCGATTTGATATTTATTTAACCGATTTGATTAAGAAAAGTAACACTTTTTTAAAATAAACCTGTTTATTTTCAGGACTGCCTCATCCATGATTCAAATGCTTTCTCAAATCGAACATTTTCTGTTTCCAACGCTACTTGTAGTTATCATTGCGATGTCTATCCATTTTTTCAAACACATGTATCCTAAGAAATCTATTATTTATGAAAAGTTTTTTTGTTCCCGTGTGATCTTTTTTCTTACAGTTTTTGTACTGGGAACACTTTTTATCCTGGGACATTTTGTCACCAGCAGACTTGTCAGAGATGAGACACTAAAGATAAAAGCAGAGGCAAAACTCACCATTACTGCTATTAAGGCAGCTTTGGAGAGCAAGATGAGTAAAATCGATGCTGGTGTGAATGCTATCAGCGGCTCTCCTGCAATTGTTAATTATCTTTGTGATCCATCAGAAGAAAACTGGAAAAAAGCAAATGCTGTTCTAATCCGTTATCATAATGCATTCGATGCTCATGCAGTTTATCTCATTAACAGTTCCGGAATCACAGTCGCTTCCTCTAACTATAACACAGAATCAAGCTTTGTAGGGAAAGACTATTCTTTTCGGGCCTATTTTCAGAAGGCAATGGCCGGAAAAAGAAACAGCTGTTTTGCGGTAGGAACAACCACCGGCAAAAGAGGTTATTTCAGTGCTGCTCCTGTAAAGGATCCTGATGGCAAAGTAAAGGGTGTGGTAGTAATTAAATATGATGCAGAGCAGTTGGATTCGCTCTTTTTAATAAAACCCAAAGCATTTTTAGTAGATCAAAACAATTTCATATTTCTATCCAGCCTTGCCAGTTACAATTATCGACCGCTTTTCCCGCTTACAGATTCGCAGAAACAGCAAATCAGTTTACAGCCTCATTACAGGGTAAATTCTTTTGAGCCCCTGGTGAAGCGAAAAATCTCAACAGATGAAATAGTCATAGACGATCAGATATTTTTTGAATCCAAAGATGCTTTGTTTCTACCGGACTGGACAATATATGTGCTTTCCCCCAAAGAATCGGTTTCTAAATATTATCTTCTCGGTTTCTGCTTAACTTTGACTTTGATTCTTTGCATCTTTTCCATTATTAATCACATAGCTTTAAAACGTATCAGTGGTTGGGTTGAGAGTGTTTTCCTTTCTGAGAAAAAATTTCAGACAATTTTTGAGCATGCTCCTGAAGCTATACTCATTTGCGAAAGCAATTCCGGACTTGTGATTTCAGCAAACCCCCTAGCTGTGAAGCTTTTGGATATAGGTGTGGAACCGGTTTCCATTCTTCAAAAAATCGTTCCCTCTGATCCAGAAAAACCAAAAATTCAATTGCCACTGTCTTCATCCACCCTTAAAGGACTCTTTAACTGTAATTGTAAAGAAGAGATGTACCACCTTTCTGTATCCAGTGAAGAGATGCAGTTTAAAGGAAAAAATTGTCTGGTATCATTTCTTAAAGATATTTCTGATCTGATTAAAACAAAGAACGCTTTTGAAGAAAGTGAACGGCGTTACCGTGAACTTACCGATTTTCTTCCTGAAGCAGTTTTTGAAACCAACCCCAACGGAAACTTTACATATTGCAATAAAAAAGCATTTGAGCTTTTCGGTTATACCCCTGATGATCTGTCCAGATATACCCCCTTGGACATGATCATTCCAGAACAACGGCAACGGGCAAAAGATAATCTGATTCGTATCTTTAATAACGATGCTAAATTTCACTATGAATACACTGCATTACACAAAAATGGCACGACATTTCCTGTATTGATCCATTCCACTCCTATTATCCGTCAGAACAAGGTAACCGGTATATGTGGTGTTTGCATTGATTTAACCGATAGAGTCCGCTTTGAGAAAGAGATTATAAAAAAAGACAAACTGGAAGCACTGGGAATATTGGCAGGTGGAATAGCACATGATTTTAATAATCTTCTAACTGCTGTCTGGACCGGCGTTTCGATATTGAAAATCAATAGTTATGATGATTCAGAGAACAATAAAATTATTGGCGATATAGAAAACGCCCTTCAGAGAGGAAGGGATCTTACACGTCAGCTTTTGACTTATTCCAAAGGTGGTGCACCGATCAAAGAAGCTACTTCTCTTGAATCTCTGGTCAAAGATACCGCTGCATTCACCTTATCAGGAACACAGGTCAAATGTGATATCTCTTCTCAGGACAACTTATACTCTGTAGAAATTGACATTTCACAGATAAGTCAGGTCATTCAGAATCTGCTTATTAATGCTATCGAAGCAATGCCTCAGGGTGGGGTAATCAGGATTTCAATGTCTAATGAAGATAATCCCTCTGTGAAAAATGTCCAACTGCCTCCAGGAAAATATGTTAAACTTACTGTCAGTGATTGTGGAAGTGGAATTCCACCTGAAATCCAGCAACGTATTTTTGACCCATTTTTTACTACCAAGCCCAAAGGTTCCGGTTTAGGGCTGGCCACCTCCTATTCAATCATTAAAAAGCATAATGGCCATATCTATCTAGAATCAATTTTAAACAAGGGCACCACCTTCTATATCCTCCTTCCGGCATCCACAAAGACCGCCATCAATCATAAAAGCGACGATTCAATTTCTGCAGCTAAAACCGGTAGAATACTTATCATGGATGATGAACCGATTATACTGACAGTCACAAAAATGCTGCTCTCTCATCTGGGCTACACAGTGGAAACTGCCAATGATGGAAAGACCGCTATCGAGATTTATTGTAACGCACAGAAAGAAAACCAAAAGTTTGATGCCGTTATTCTTGACCTGACAGTTCCTGCAGGTATGGGAGGTAAAGAAACCATGAGTAAGCTGCTTCAAATTGATCCCAATGTTAATGCCCTGGTTTCCAGCGGCTATTCCAATGATCCGATAATGGCAGATTATAAAAGCTACGGTTTTAAAGGGATTATTATAAAACCTTATAATGTTGAAGAACTGAATAAATCTTTGCAATTGCTTTTAAACGGGGGATCTGCAAGTTAAGTAATACCTGAAATCGGATTATTCTTTTCTTCGATATCAATCCTTTAATGTAGTTATAACGCAACTACTCAGGTTCCTGATGATCAAAAGTCAAGGTAATAATATCTATTAGAAAAAAATACCAGCTAATATCAAAACAAAATCTAATCAGTAATAATCTGAAAAAAACATATAGCAAAGAATCAGCAAAGTATAAATAAATTTATGCATGTTTTAGGGAAACTTGTGAAACTATTTTCTTTAACATGGAAATAAAAAGCCATCAGATTCATGACCGATTCTTTAAAGAATCGTTAGAACGCAAGCAGCTAATGCAAGGTTTTTTAAGATTACTTCTTAAAGATAAAATCCATACCAGAATTAATTACAAGTCACTGCAAATTGAGAAGGAAACCTGGATAGATTCCTTTTTTAAGCGGGGTGAAGCGGACGTTTTGATTAAAGGCGAAACAGACACAAAAAGACCAATATTAATTTTACTTGAACACAAAAGCTTTATCGATGATACCGCAGTTTTTCAAAATATCCGTAACTCGATAGGAATCATGGAAGAGCAAATTAAGGCAAGTGGGAAAAAGAAAATTCCTCACCTTTTTGTGGTCATTGTATATCATGGAAACAAAGTCTGGCCCCTTAAAAACAATAGCACCACATCCTTGTTCGAAGTATTAAAAGAGGACAAGGATTCATTACCATTGCAGCGGGACTACATAATAGATCTAAGCGTTTTTCCTGATAATAAATTAAATGATACTGCTGAAGTTAATGCTTTCATACTGTCTTTGAAATATTCTCGAAGTCCTCTGTTATTTCAGAAGCTTCCAATGATCATAAATCAGTTTGTTGGAACTGGCATAAAAAGGCAGCAATATCTTAAAGTGATAATAGACTATCTGTATAGAGTGATTTCTAAAAGAAAAAGAATTGAATTTTCAACAATTGTTGATCAACTCCTTTTGCAAGGAGATTATGACATGAAAAAGTTTTCTGATATTTTTGAGGAGATGGGATACAGAACAGGTGAATCAGATCAGAAACAACGAGATAAAAGGAAAATTAAACATAAAGAAAATATTATTAAGAAAAAAGAGAATATTATCAAGAAAAAAGAGAATATCATTAAGAAAAAAGAGGGTATTATTAAGAAGAAAGAGGGCATTATTAAAGAAAAAGAGAATGATATTTCAAGGAGAAAAAGAATAATTCTGGTTAAGCAAAAAATTATCAGTAAAAGAAACAAAACCAACTACACAACAGTTCTTAACCTGTTAAAAAGGAATTTTTCTGCCAAAGAAATCAGCCTGACCACAGGCTTGCCTTTAAAAACAATCAATAAAATCATAAATAAGCCTGATGCCTTCAAAGGATAATAAGTGTAATTAAAAGGAAAGTAGAAAATTATAATATATGACCGTGATAGTTTATCTTGAAAACGACGTGAAAGCCTTCAGTGTAACCGATGAACATATAAACTGTATCCGTAATCGTTTCCCACAATGGAATTTTATCAGAGTTACAGATGATAACACATTTCTGGAATATCTTCACAATGCAGATCTGGCTATTACCTGGGTATTTAAGACATCATGGTACTTCATGGCCCCAAAACTTAAAGCCATATTTACTCCCGCCGCAGGTCACGACTGGATTGAAAAAAATAAAGCTTTCAATGTTGCTGTTTATTATGGGGCTTTCCATGGAACCATAATGGCAGAATCGCTCCTGGGCATGATACTTTACTTTAATCGAAGAATCCCTCAGGCTCTTCTCCAGCAAAAAAAACATATATGGAATCGGGACTTCCTTAACAGCACCAGCAGACTGGCAACTCAGCATGTGGTAATTGTGGGATATGGAAGGATAGCAGGTAAATGTGCCAGTGTGTTAAAAACTTTCGGATGCAGAATTACCGGAGTTAAACACTCTCCCTATGATCCTCAGTTGGACAAAGATACCAATGCAATCTGTCATCCTGACCACATAGAAGAGGTCCTTGGTGACTGCGATCATCTGGTAAGTATACTCCCTGGTACCGAATCCAATAATGATTTTTTCAACAGAAAGCGACTTTCCGCCTTGAAACCAGGAGCTTTCTTTTACAGCATTGGAAGAGGAAATTGCTGTAAAGAAGAAGACCTATTATGGGCTTTAAATAAAGGATTTATTGCAGGAGCCGGCCTGGATGTTTTTTACCAGGAACCTCTGCCCCAGGATTCTCCGCTCTGGGATCACCCTGATATACTTATCATACCGCATGGAACTGCAATTGTTAAGGATTACCTGGCATTGTACTTTGATGAGATCAGTGAGAGGTTGAGAAATTTTTGATTTGCAAAAATGTTAAAAATTACTACCCAGCTGGAAAACACTAAAATGAATTCCTGGGCCTTATAATGCTTCTGTGTTGCATTAACTATATCAACATACTTGACTGAGAGGCAAAGCCGCGAAAGCAAAAAGTCACGATAGCGCCTTTACGAGACACTTGGCTCCACTGGCTTATCTAAAGGTTTCCTGAAAGCCAGAAATAAATCCATTTTCATAATGGAAATTCTTCCAAAACAGCTTTTGACTAAGTAAAAATTCAATTCCCCCCAAACTGGCTTCTGCTAAACGAACCTGCCATTTCAGCATCAATATCCATCGGCATACAGATATTTGTAAAACATCCCATAGAGGTCTGGCACAAAGTCACACATTTATTCAGTTCTGTTGATTTGAAAAACATATAATGACAAACCCCGTATTTGGCAGCACCCTGGCAAAGAAGAACACCTACAGTTGGTCCGTTTCCGGAGAAATCGGGTCCGAACTTATCTGCAAGCATATTTGCTAACCCAGAAGCAGCAATTTTGATAGTGTAGTTAAATAACCCCTGTGTAAGCATAGCAACTTTGGTACTTTTAGAAAGTGCGCCATTATTTTCCGAGGTCTTAAGAGCCAGAGCTGCCGCAGCCATACTTATTGCGGTTGCAGCACGTATGTAACGAGGCTGATCTATGCCTGTACTCTGCCCCAGTTCTTTAAGTTGTTTAAAATCTGATATATTATTTGCTGACAGAAAATCCCTTACATGACCGTAGGTTTCTCCGGTGATAGTTTCAATTCCTGTAATTACATCAAATAACGACGAAGGATAAATGTCCAGATTTCCGGCTATCTCCTCTGTGCCGTGTCTTATCACATGAAATGCCTTGCTTGGATCAAATTTATGCGTTTCTTCTACGTCATATACCGCTACAGATATGGTGTCCAGAACCCACTGTACAGGCATCAGATCATAAAAAATGACTGCAGATGTGATGCCTTTGTTATCGCGGTAAATTACATGTGTGGGCTTCATAATCTCGCCCTCTTCTGTACCGTAGAAAAACAAAGCCGAGCCATCATTACCTTTGCTCAGAAAAAGAAGCTCATTTGAGGGATCTGAGCTTAAATACAACCCCGGATCAGAGGGTATTATGGTTTGATCACTGTCTGATCCATCAAAAAAGCTGCTGCTATCAACCTCATCACTGAATTTTTCACACAATAATGGACTATCAACCCAATGCTTGGAGTTTTCGTGATGCCAAAAGTATTCAAAACTGGTACCATTTCCCGATACTTTGCATTCTCCATAGCCACGGGATTTGGTCGCACTCCATGTTACATCAATATTCTGCCCCTCCCACCAGGCCAACGAGATACGTAAACCAACAAGCTTTCCAGCGATTCTGCCATAACCATCCTCATTTCGATAGAGCCCATAAATAGAATCACCAACCTGTGTCAAAAGTATATCTCCCCATTCAGAATACCACATTCCGGTTAACGGGGCCGATAACGAAGTGATTGTATCTATGAAAAATTGTGATTCATCTATTACTTTACTTATCCGCACTGCAACCCAATCCGAAGGACTCCATTCCTGATCACCCTCATAACGCCATTTTCCATACAAACTGTCTCCTCCCTTATTTACCTTAAAAAATCCTGGACCACGGTGGTGTTGCTCAGCGCAATCGTATGGACAACCGCTTAATGCATACTCCCACCATATCAAAGGAAAAGAATCTGCTATAAGAACGCCTTCCAGTTGCCCCTTTTGATATGTATATTTACCGCTGATAGAGTCCCCTGTCTGTTTCAGTATAATAATACCCTCTTCACCATTCCATCCATAAGAGCTTCTCCAGGTTCCGGTAAGATCAATTACGGATTTATTGACAGTATCAGATTTTGATGGATTATCACAAGTTACAATAAACAGGAAAAACAACATCACACCAACAGGCAAGAGAAATCGGTAAATCATTATTACCCCTTTTGGAAGATATCTGAAAACAGAGTTGTAAAAATTGGCATAACTGACACAAATCTTCGCTCAAATGGTGAATAAAGATACCTTTTGACATAAAATAAAGCAATATCAGAACGATTAATGAGACTTTAGATAATATCTTGATCATGAAAGCAGAACTAGTAAAAAACACTAATAGCTGAATCGTACGATTCCAATTACATAATTTAGCATATTATCAATGTAAAATTTGAGAGCAACCGTTTTCACCTATAAATTAAAGCAAGTTTGTAATATTTTTCCCCCGTTTAAAGCTCTGAGTTATTATTCTTTGCTGTACACATTATTTATACGGAAAAACAGTCTCCTCTGAATTTATGCATTCCATTTTTATTTATATTTTCAAAATAAATCAACTATTATCTAATCTTTCAGGGAGAAGAATTTATGAGAAACGGGCAAAAATGGATCTCTTTTTTGGCAGTAATCGGAGTACTGGCTTTAAATATTCAATCAGAGCCAAGTCCGAATTTCAAGGTTTTTCTTTGCTTCGGCCAGTCTAATATGAGTGGTGGTGCTGGTTGTAACCCGGACCAGAAATCCAAACAGACTCATCCCCGAATAAAGGTTCTCCCTTTTGATAATTGCAGTAACCCGCCACGAACCAACAATGTATGGGCGGATGCCTCAGAGCCGATGCATTGCGGTGATGGAATAAATATGATGGGGCCATCGTATGCTTTTGCCCAGGCACTAATTGATTCTCTTCCCCCTACAGACACAATTGGCCTTATCCCCTGCGGTATCTGGGGCAGCTCTATAGAAATATTTATGAAAGGCAAAACCAACACATCATCCAGTTATTTTAATGGATGGGGCAATAATGTAAGAGACAAAATGATTGCCAAATGCAAAGAAGCAGTAAAAAGAGGTGTTTTTACCGGCATAATCCTTCATCAGGGTGAGTCCAACAGTGGTCAGTCAGACTGGCCTGAAAAAGTCAAAAGTATTTATGATGATATCAAAACCGAGTTAAGCCTTCCCAATGATGTTCCATTAATTGCCGGTGAACTGTTATACTCTGGTTGTTGTTCGGCTCATAATACTCAGGTCAAAAGAATTCCCGATGTTCTCCCTTTAGGTGGAGTAGCATCAGCTGAAGGTCTTTCCGGTGGTGGCACCTATCCCAATTACCACTTCAATACTGAAGGATACCGCAAATTGGGTGAGAGATTTGCCAATGTGATGTTCCAGTTTATTAAGACTACAAAGGTTTATACACCGCGGAACCGCTTTGTGACGGAAAAATCACTCCAACTGTTGGATAAAAATACCGAAGTCTATTCCCTGAATGGGAAGCTGGTTTCTCCTAAACTTCTACATACTGGTTCCTTAAGAAATGCTGGCATCATTCAAAGCAATATTTATGTTATTAAAAATGGTTCAAATGGTAATACCATCCACTTAATACTAAACCCATCCAACTGATTTAAATAAATAGATATCATCATTTCCACATCCCTTGAAAGCAGATCCGCTTTTAGCAGATCTGCTTTTTTGCAAGTTGTTTTTCTGTCAGGAAAACAAGTCAAGTACTACCCCCAGCAGTAGCTTGATTGAGCGGCATAGCCGCAAAATAAAGAAGACACGATAGTGCCTTTACGAGACATCTGGCTCTACTGGCTTAGCCAGTGGTTTGCTGAAAGCCAGAAATGAAAAAATCCCTAATACTTTACTTATTATTCCCGATATTGATAGTAAGCATGTTTTGAGGAGGTTTTTTATGGATAACATTCTTCAAATCATTGAAATTCATAAATACCATACATACTTGTGCAATCTTATAGGTAAAAATATCGATTTTGAGATATCAGCCAGAATCTGGATAAAAAAATATGCAAAACTCTGGAGATTAAGGCATCCAATTGAAAAAAAGAACAGAAGCAAAGTGATAGAAACGAAGGTTGCACTGTCATCAGAATAGCTTCTCCGCACTCTATAGTCTATCTTCTGATCAGTTTTTTAAACAGGAAAAAGAGGAGAATTTCTGAATTCAAGTGAATTTGATTTTTATAATGACAAAATGATAACAGTATTGTGGCAGTTACGACTCAAGCTCCGGAATGATTAAAATAGTCGCTAAGCTTGGCTCTGGAAGCAGGATTCTGGTAGAGCTTTCTTAAAGATCGGTCTCGAATCAGCCGTACCCGTTCGCGGGTAAGTTTGAGTTCACGCCCGATTTCCTCAAGTGTGAACTGGCGGGAAAAATTGATGCCATAGTACATGCGAAGAATCCGCTCTTCCCTGCTGGTGACATTCTGAAGAACGCTATCCAATACTTTTTGTAATTCCATACGCTCTTCTTCACCATCGTGATCAGGCTCCTGCCCCAGCATATCCTGAAGTGTCTTTCCGGATTCCTCATCGCTGTTATTACAGATGGGTGCATCCAGAGAAACCCCTTTAAGTTTTTCCAGAATTTCGATTATTTCGATGGCATAGGTCTTAAATTCACCCATCTCCAGTGTCTTATCGAAATCCCCCTTGTTCTGTTCCAGAGCCTGTTTGAAACGGTTTATCAGAGCGATTTTATTGGGTGGGATCCTTACAGTGCCTGCCTGCTCAAAAAGAGCCTTCTGAATGGACTGTCTAATCCACCATACAGCATAGGAAATAAATTTTACGTTCATATTGAGGTCAAAGCGTCGGGCGGCCTTTAATAGTCCTACGTTTCCCTCATTAATTAATTCCAGGTAACTTAGCCCTCTTCCACGATAACGTCTGGCAACACTGACCACAAATCTTAAATTGGCGGTGATGAGAGTATTAATAGCCCCATCCTCATCGCGCTGAACACGTTTAACCAGTTCTCTTTCTTCCAAATCTGTAAGAACCCGATATCTGGTTATATCCCTGAAATATAGTTCTTCTGTTCTGCTCAGCATATTTAACCGCTTTAATTTCCCCGTTGCTTATATAAGATAAATAACAGCTGTTAGCTGTCGCCACATTTTTATATCTTGTGGCTGTCTCAACTATAAATTATACACCTATGAAAATAATAAAAACGGTTAATTTTACAATCATTAATTTAAAGCAGGGAGTCAAGTACTAACGCCACAGGCGGGAGTACTTGACTGAGCGGCAAAGCCGCGAAAGCAAGAAGGCACGATAGTGTCTTTACGAGACATCTGGCACCAGTGGTTTCCTGAAAGCCAGAAATAAACCGATTTTGACGTCTGGCCTATGCCCACAATCCTGCTTTAACTATCACATTTGATTACCCTGCTTGCGCACAGTGCATTAATTTTCTCTTTTTCTTTTATTGTTGTTTAGAATCAAAATCTGATCTCACTCCAAATTTGACAAGAAAAGTTGCCGGGAACAATATTCTTACATAGAAGCAGCAAAATTTAGAAATAACATAACTCCTTTATCTTTTTGACTCTTTTTCCAGGTGTATCACATAAAAATGATTAAACCAGTCTTGCTGATGATAATTTCATTTGCGTTGTACATTGCTGCATCGGACAGCAGCAGTGTAGATCAAAGCAATGTTCCTACTATCGTGGTTATTCCTGTCAGCGGCACGGTTGATCCTGCAATGTCCGCATTTATAAATCGCGCTCTCAAAAGCAGTAAAGAATATCCTGACAGATTGATAATTCTGGAGATCGACACCTATGGCGGCCAGGTAGATGCAGCATTTCAAATAGTAGACACTCTGTTAAACTTTCCAGACACTGTTATTTCCTATGTGAAAACCAAGGCGATCTCGGCTGGTGCTCTGATTGCCTTAGCCGGAAAAAAACTTATCATGAAACATGGTACCACTATCGGTGATGTTGCCCCATTAACTTACTCAAATGATGGTAAACCGGAGATGCTGGGTGAAAAGTACCAATCCCCTATAAGAGCAAAATTCCGAACTCTGGCCAAAAGAAACGGTTATCCGGAAACAATCACAGAAGCAATGGTCACTAAAGAAATCTCTGTCTATGAAGTTAAGTTCAGTGATACCACTCTCTTTCTGGATTCCATCGGGCTCTCTGAACTTAGTCCAGCAGAAAAGAAGAAGATAATTTCAACTAAAAACATTGTCAGCAGTACAGAACTGTTAACAATGGATGACATCGAGGCCAAAAGGTTGGGATTTTCCTCAATGAGTGTTTCCGGTTTCGATGAAATGATTTCCAGACTAGGTTATCAGCACGCCAAAATTATAAGGATCGAATCCAACTGGTCCGAAAAATTGGCCAGTATAATTGGTACAATAGCCCCAATTCTTATGATGATCGGTTTTGCCGCCCTTTATATCGAATTACGCACACCGGGTTTTGGTGCACCGGGTATTATTGGACTTATCTGCCTGGCTGCCGTCTTTTTCGGACAGTACATGGTTGGTCTGGCAGACTACACCGAATTGCTGTTACTGGCCACAGGGGCAGTTTTATTGGCAATAGAGATTTTTGTGACTCCAGGGTTTGGTTTGATGGGTATTGCCGGAATTCTGGCTATGATTGCGGGAATGGTTCTCTCATTTCAGGACTTTGTCATTCCAAAACCACAGTTCCCCTGGCAAACAAAAATTCTAATGAATAATCTGCTTACAGTACTTGCCAGCATTCTGGGTTCGATGGGTTTGATAGTACTTTTCTTTCGATATTTGTTTCCACGCATGGGGAAAGTCGTTCAGGGTCCTTATCTTCAGGAAACATTGGCAAATGTAAGAGTCGATTCGGAAAATGAAAACAATCTTTTAATAGGTCAGACAGGAATAGTCTGTTCCCCATTGCATCCTGCTGGTAAGGCACGCTTTAAGGATGAGGTTGTGGATGTAGTTGCTGAGGGGGAATTTATTGAAAAAGATACTGAAGTAGTTATAAGCGAAATAAATGGAAACCGGATTGTAGTAACCAGAAGAGCCAACACATGATAAAAGATCTTCTTTGGCCTGTCATTTTGCAGTTATTGGGAATTTTGGTAATTATTGCAGAGATGATCCTGCCATCTGCGGGATTACTGACTATTGCGGCGCTGGGACTTTTCGGGTATTCCCTTTTTCTGGTTTTTAACACCATTTCGATTACAGCCGGGTTTATATTCCTTGTGGCCGATATGATATTGGTCCCAATCTTTATCCTGATAGGTATAAAGGCACTGGCCGCCTCTCCTGCGACTCTTAAAACCGCCCTTAAAAGTGAAGAAGGTGCGACGGTTCTCCAACCCGGATACCAGCAACTTTTGGGATTAGAGGGAAAGGCAATCACCGATTTGCGTCCATCAGGCGCTGCAACTATAAATGGAAAAAGATACGATGTAGTCAGTAACGGAGAGTTTCTTAGTAAAGAAACTGTAATCATTGTAACTGCTGTAAACGGAAACCGCATCGTTGTGAGAGCAAAGTAATTCATCTACCGAAAGGAAGTTATCATGAGCCCTCAATTTCTGCTTGTTTTGGTTCTGGGAATAGCTGCACTAATACTGTTTTTCTTTATTGGATCCGCCATAAGCTTATGGATGCAGGCCTTGTTTTCGGGAACCAGGGTCGGACTGCTTAATATCGTTTTTATGCGTTTCAGAAGAGTTCCACCAAAGCTCATTGTGGAATCCAAAATAACCGCAGTCAAAGCAGGACTAGAAATTACCACCGATGCACTTGAGTCTCATTACCTCGCCGGAGGTAATGTCTTAAGAGTCATTCAAGCTCTCATCGCCGCAGACAAAGCCAATATTCCCCTTTCTTTCAAACGGGCTGCCGCCATAGATCTGGCTGGAAGAAATGTGCTGGAAGCTGTACAGATGAGCGTTAATCCAAAGGTGATCGAAACCCCCAGAGTTGCTGCTGTGGCAAAAGATGGAATTCAACTGATGGCAATAACCAGAGTCACTGTCAGAGCCAATATTGACCGCCTGGTGGGTGGTGCTGGTGAAGAAACGATTCTTGCACGCGTTGGGGAGGGAATAGTTACTACAATAGGATCTGCACTAAGTCATAAACAGGTACTTGAAAATCCTGATTCTATATCCAAAAGAGTTCTGGAGAAAGGGCTTGATGCCGGAACAGCTTTTGAAATTCTCTCTATAGATATCGCCGATGTAGATGTGGGAAAAAATATTGGTGCAGAACTGGAAACTGACCGGGCCGAAGCAGACAAAAAGATTGCTCAGGCAAAAGCCGAAGAAAGACGTGCGATGGCTATTGCTGCAGAGCAGGAGATGAAGGCAAAAGTTCAGGAGATGCGGGCAAAAGTGGTTCAATCTGAAGCTGAAGTACCTCTGGCAATGGCAGAAGCATTCAGAAAAGGACAACTGGGAATAATGGACTACTATAAAATGAAAAACATCAATGCTGACACACAGATGAGAGAGTCTATAAGTCAGCCCCCAAAAGACAAAAACTCCGAAATTAGCGGCTAAAAAAAGACAGGAATTGAAAATGGAAAATCTGATGGAGATTCTGATACCGATTATCTTTTTTATAATCTGGACTCTCTCTTCTGTTTCCGCCACTAAAAAGAAAAAACAAAAAACGGCCCCTCCTGAGAGGGGGCCATATCCTCAGTCGCAATATCCGCAAGAAAGCGTTCCACCTCCACCTGTTAGCAGCCCTGCGGAAGATTTAAAAAGAACACTAGAGACTATTTTCAGCGAAATGGCAGGAGAAAAACCCGAAGCTGTTGAACCGCAACAACCTGAGGAAAAAATACCTCCACAGCCAACAGAACCGCCTCCAGTTCAGGTGTCAAAACCAGTTGTCAGAGAAATAACTCCAAGCCCAAAGACCGCCTTTGACACTTCTGTTCCACAAGAAGAAGTCTCTTTTAGTTTATCTAACCAGGAGCTTCGTAAAGCCATCATTTTAATGGAAATTTTATCTCCGCCGGTTTCTATGAGAAAGTAATCGCCTGATTGGAAAACGGCATATATTTTGTTTTTCACCAAAAATATTACTATCAACCCAATAAACAGAAAAAAATGCATTGAGCAACATCTCTTTTTAATCTGAAATTCTTACATACGATTTTATTTTTAATTTGGTCTGAATTATTTTTAACTGATTTTTTTTAACCCACAGTAGTTTCTGTAGAGAGGATTTCTATGATTAGAGTTGGGT
>CAYYNL010000065.1:0-22892 GCA_964472925.1 uncultured Fibrobacter sp.
TTAAATGTAACTTATCGTGATTTTGAAGATTCACATCCGGATTTCGAGCACTATGTTAACGGCCTTACAACCGGTCTTGTTATGAATGAGTTAGGTACTGATGGGAAACCGGTTTCTACTGATAACTCTATTGCAGTATACGATTGGTACCACCCTACCAGTGCAAGTAAAGAATACAGCGGGACTCTGATACTCAATAAAAATGCTGATGGTCTTTACGAATTTATCGACAACACATTTTTCCCGTTGGACGATAAACCACATGATTTGAACGCAGATCACAATTATTTATTTACTATGGAAATGAACACTGTTTTCACTTATCAAGGCGGTGAAGTATTTTATTTTACTGGTGATGATGATGTATGGGTATTTATAAACGGCAAGCTGGCTATGGATCTGGGAGGTGTTCATGGTGCCGTTTCTGGGTCTGTTGACCTTGATGCCATGGCAACAACATTGGGTATTCAAACTGGTAATGACTATACATTTGATTTCTTTTTTGCCGAAAGACATACATCAGAATCAAATTGTAGGATTACTACTTCAATAAAGCTGCAGCCTACTCCTGAACCAGGTTCATTAATAATGCTGACATTGGGTTTTTTCAGTTTGGGTGGATGTCTGCTATTTCGCAGAAAAGAATAAATGTTTTCACAGTTTCTTTAAAAAGGCGCCTAATTTGGCGCCTTTATTACTGACAAATAGAAGTATTAGAAAATTTGGCAGGCTGATAAAAACAGGCCTTCTTTTTCTGTATTTAGCTTCTTGTCCAAAAAATCAGAAAAAATGTCTCAAATCCATATCATTTGATCCATTCTTTATGGATATCAGGGATATCATCCAGAAGACTAAGAGTGATCTGGCTTTTGGGCCTTAAAGTCACATCATCAGGACTACCGTGCTCTACGATCTGTCCTTTATGCATGATAAAAAGCCGGTCACTTACATAATAGGCCAGACCAATATCGTGAGTGATAAATACAATAGTCATTTTAAGCTCTTCTTTAAGCTTCATAAGATAATCAAGGATATTGGCACGGACACAGGCATCGACCATACTTGTGGGCTCATCTGCGATCAGAACTTTTGGGCGCAGGATAAAGATACGGGCCAGTAGCATACGCTGCATTTGTCCACCTGAGAGTTCAAAAGGGTATTTACCTTCGATTTCAGGTGGTTTTATATTAACGGCTAATAAAGCCTGATCTACCCGGTCTTCCATTTCTTTATTGGATGGTTTGGTGTTTAAGATTCCGAAAGATGCTTTCAGTTGGGAACGGATGGTGAAAAACTGATTAAAGCAGCTGAAAGGGTCCTGAAACACTGGTTGAACTTCACGCCAATGGGCTCTCTGATCGGTAATGGGATTACCTTTATAGAGGAATTCTCCACTGGTTGGATGATATAAACCGAGCATCATTTTTGCCAGTACGCTTTTACCGCATCCGGAGCTTCCCACCAACGAGACGATCTCTTCATCTGCAATAGTAAAACTTACATTATCTACGGCCTTAACCTGTTTTTTACCGTGGCCGAAAGTCATGGTAGCATTGATTGCCTTAAAAATGTTGGTCTCAGTTGGCATAATCGCACCTCACCTGTCGCTCGCCGACAATACGTATTTCTTGCTTATTTACATGACATTCTTTCCTGGCAACGGGGCAACGCTCAGCAAAGCGGCATCCCTGGATTGGGTTAGCCAGATTTGGAGGAGCACCTTCGATTGCGACAGGTTTTTTCTGTTTCTGTCCAGGTTCTGCACTGAGCATGGAGCCCATAAGGGCCTTGGTATAAGGGTGTCTGGGGTCAAAGATGAGTTGTTCGGTAGTTCCCACCTCTACGAATTCACCTGCGTACATGACAGCAATGTGGTCTGCAACATGGCGTAAAAGAGGAAGTTCGTGGGTGATAAAGATCATGCTACTGAAAATGTCTTTTTCCAGCAGATCAAAAATCATTTTAATAACAGCTTTTTGAGTGGTTACATCAAGAGCTGAGGTCGGTTCATCAGCAATGACCATTTGGGGATTGAGCAGAGTGGAGATAGCGATAACTGATCTCTGACGCATTCCGGCTGTAATCTGGATGGGATATGAATTAAGGATATTTTCATCCATTCCGATGGTTTTAAAGCGGGTGCGAAGTCTTTCGTAGATCTCTTTTTTATTGGAACCTTTTTCATGGCTGGAAATCATATCAGCAGCGAAATCTTTGATTTTGCGGGTTGGATTTAAGGAATTGAATGCTCCTTGAGGGATCATGGCCACTTTTCTTCCCAAGACGTTTTTGCGTACATCTGCGGGACTGCGGTTCATGATCGATTCTCCTGCAACTAAAACATCACCGGAGGTTGGATGCAGGGGAGGGATGAAAAGTCCCATACATCCGTTGACCAATGTAGATTTACCACAACCGGATTCTCCGGCAATCCCCAGGATTTCGCCTTTATTGATAGTAAAACTGACTCCTGAAACAGCGGGAATTTTATTGCCAAAACGGGTCAGGTAATGTAAGTGAAGATCCTTAACTTCGAAAATTACCTTAGATTTATCATTGGAGGCAGTGGGCTTTTCGGTAACACTGCTTTGTACTTCAACAGTCATATTTTCTCCTATTTACGCAATCTCGGGTTAAAAACACCCTCCATCGATGTATTTATTAAATACAGGGCAAAAGAGATGACGGTAACCAGAATCATGGCAGGAATAAAAGCCCACCAGGCACCATCGGTTAATGCTTCTGAGCGCATAGCCTGGTTAAGAATGGTTCCCAGGGAAACGGTATCGAATGGTCCCAGCCCGATCATACTGATCGAGGCTTCTGAGAGTATTCCTGAAGCTGTTTGCATGATAAAAACCATAAACACATAAGACATTAAGTAGGGCAGAATATGAAGCATTAAAATTCCTACTGTCTTCACCCCATTAACTTTGGCTAGTGAGATATGATCACGGCTTTTTAAACTGGCAGCTTGAGCGCGAACAGCACGGGCACTCCAGGTCCATCCGGTTAATCCGATCAGAAGTGCAATCAATGAAAGTGATCGTCCCTCTTTCATACTGGCAGAAACCAGAATCAATATCACAAATTGCGGTATAACGATAAATAGATTGGTAACCATGGTAATGAAATCATCTATCCATCCGCCTTTAAAACCGGCATACACGCCTAGAGATGTACCAATTACTGTTGCGATGATTCCAGCCATAAAACCTACATAGAGAGATGATCTAAGGCCTTCAAGCAGGAGGGAAAACATATCTATACCCATGTGATCGGTTCCAAGCAGATATTTTCTACCAGGGTTCATGTAAGCCGCACCAACTCTGGTATGGATATCAACGTTATAAAAGAGAGGTGCAATAAGGGCCAGCAGGATGGTCCCTAAAAACAATCCAATACCTATAACAAAAAAAGGAGATTTTAACAGATTCTTAAGTATCTTCATTTTACTTGCTCCCTATTCCGGCCTTCACTCGTGGATCCAGAAAACCGATTAGAATATCTACACTGAAATTTGCAATAAGAACACTGACTGTAATTAGAAGAGTTATTCCTTGGATCAGCGGATAATCATTTCCCTGAATTGCAGTTAGCATAGACATTCCTAAGCCAGGATAAGAAAAAATCATCTCCGTGATCAGGGCACCACCGACCATTGTTCCTATCGAAAGAGCCAAACCCGTTAATTGTGGCAGCATTGCATTACGGAACATGTAGAAAACGATCTTGTGTTCTTTCATACCCAGCCATTTGGCATATTTGATATAATCGGTACCCAGCTCATAAATGCACATGGAGCGCATTCCTGTTGCCTGACCTCCGGCAAGGATAAGGAATATTGAGAAAAATGGAAGTACATAATAATATGCAGCGCTGGAGAGAAATTCCCAACTGAGTGAAGGCATTATATCCTGAGCATAACCACCGATTGCAGGAAAAAGGTTAAACTGAAGGGCAAAGATATAGACCAGAAGCATACCAAATGCGAAAAATGGTACGGCATTGGCTAAAAGTGCAACAGGGAATATTACTCCATCGAATACCCCGCGCTTATAGGCAGCCAGAGCTCCCAGGATATTTCCAAAAATCCATCCCAAAATTATAGTGGGAATCTGCAGGGCAAGAGTCCAAGGTATAGCCCCGGCGATTATTTCGGTGACTTTTTTAGGATAATTAAGAAATGAGGTTCCCAGATCTCCCTTAAGGCACATTTTCACATAGTTGACAAACTGCTTCATCAGGGAAGACTGAACCGGTTTACCGGAAGCATCTCTGAGGATGCTTCCATCTTTATTGAGTTCGACCAGGCCAAAACCTTTAAGGTATGCCTCTTCTTTTTCCATTGCAGCTTTTGTATCTAATCCGCTTGCTGTTCTGGCCATTATTATATCGACCGGGTTTGCCGGACCCAGTCGGGGTAATAGAAAGTTAATGGTAACTGCAGCCAGAAAAGTAATAAAGTACCATACTGCTCTGGATGAGATGTAATAAAGTGTCGGATACCTCTTCAGCATGAATGCTCCTATTTAGCTGTTGAATTAATTTCCCAAAGTGCTTTGATGCCTACACCAAAACAGGGGATCTGAGGTGGTGTATAGGAATTATTTTCATTGGGGAAATTATCCCAGTTTTTAACACTGAATTCGTAAAATTGTTCAGGTCTGTAAACAAGGGGAATGGTAGGTTGTTCCTGCATGAAAATGACATTTAATGCCCGATAGGCTTCAAGTTTCTTTTGCTCATCGTTAAGGCTGGGTATAACTCTAAGCAGGCTATCGACTTTGGGGTTGTAATTTTTGTCTTTGGGATTGTTAAAGCGTCCCTGGTTCTCATTCATCTTCTCACCAACCGGTTTCCATTCTCTGGATGAGAGGACCGATTCAAAACGAGACCATGGCTGAGAAGGTGTTGAGTTAACAGAAGGAGCATGAAGGATAAGATCCCAGTCAGCGGTAGGAAGGCTGTTAAAGTAGATGGACGCATCTACAAAACCTTCTCTGATATCAATACCAGCTTCTCTCATTCCTTTGACTGCAATTTGCACCATAGCTTCCCAATCAGTCCATCCTGCAGGTGATTTGATTGAAAGTGTTGGTACTTTCTGGCCTTTGGGATCCAGCATATATTCCAGCTCGCCATTAGCATTGAAAACCGATTTGTAGCCGGCATCTTTGAGGATTTTCTTTGCGAGTTCGAGGTCGTATTTTGCACCATATTTTTTAACATCTTCTTCTGAGTAATACTGCTTTTCAGTTCCGAATGGCAAAATAAGCCCAGGTTCAAGATTGGGGCTGTACTGGGAG
The DNA here is from genome assembly GCA_964472925.1 of uncultured Fibrobacter sp. Taxonomy (GTDB): domain Bacteria; phylum Fibrobacterota; class Chitinivibrionia; order Chitinivibrionales; family Chitinispirillaceae; genus JAAYPC01. The sequence continues at coordinate 5,310 of CAYYNL010000065.1, forward strand.
AAGGCCAGTTCTTTAACATCTGAGTAATTGATTGCATGTGCCATAGCCCTGCGGAAGTTTCGGTCGTTAAGAGGCGCTTTGGTAACGTTGATAAAGAGCATGGTCATGGCGGCCGGTACAAAATATGGCTCTTTGGAATACCAAGTTCTTACACCCTGTTTTTCTTTCTGCCATATACGGGGGATAAAGGTTGAAGAGATGTCAAGGTTACCCTGCTGAAGGGCAATGCTGAAATGATCGTTAGCTTTGTAAATCGGATGAATGATATATTGGGGTTTTGGTAAACGATCCTGATAAAGAACTTTTCCCCAGTAATCGTCTCTTCTTTTCAGGACGATTTTTTCTCCTGAGTAACTATGCAGAGTGTAAGGGCCCGAAACAACCGGGTCTTTATCCAGTCTCTCTTTTTGAAATGCGGCCAGATCCCCATTGAGATTGTCAAGTTGTTTCTGAATGTAGTGTTTAGGTATTATGCGAACTGCCTGGAAGTAATCAAGCACTGCAAGAGGATTGTTTCTCGCTTTGTTAAGAGTAAAACTGACCCGTTCTGCCTTACCACTCTCAGAAGTATTGTCGGTGATGGTATCCACGGAAATAGCGGAAATATGGGTCCATACGTAAGCGGTAGGGGCGGCCGGATATTTCTTACCTATTTCGTAGGTAAAGACGATATCAGCAGCTGTTAAGGGGGTTCCATCACTCCATTTTGCTCTTGAGTCCAGTATGACAGAAATAACGCTGTCATTTTGCTGGTAGGATTTGGCGATCAGAGGTTCCATTTGACCGTTTAAGGAGTTAAAGTTCATTAAAGGCTCATACATCAGATTATAATTTCCACCTACGGGAAATGCCGGCCAGTCACAGAGTGGATTAAAAGTATTAGGCTCTCCCCATTGAAAACCCGCCATATATAGGGTTTTATTGCGAGGAAAAGAGACTTCGCCAGTTACCGTCTTAGTATTATCAGATTTACATGAAATAAGACCACATAACAAGGCGCCTGCAAGCAATGTTTTCGGTCGAAAATAGTCTTTAATATTCATTCTCCACCTTTTCCTGGTTCAAGTTTAAGGAATTATTCAGCACTTCAGATCTCAGAATTTAAGTTGAGGGATTCGGACAAGGATTTTCCTGTTTTTCGATTTATTGGCATTTTATTAAAACGTTTTGTTAAGCTCAAAATGATTCCAGATGAAAATATTTAATGCAGGAGAGGTTATCAAACAAATTTAGAGTTTAAAAGGGGCTTAAATAGTGCTTAATTTAATTAAAAAACAAAAGATAATGTCTTGGCGATATTTGAGGTAAAGGGTACTTTGAAAAAGAAAAAAAGGAAAAGACCTATATGAATATCCTTTTAAATGAATTAAAATGCAAAACAAGAGAAATATGACAGATGGAAAAAAGAAAATTCTGGCTAAAGAGGAAAAAAATAGCTAATTTGATAAAAAATGAAATTTTGAAGATGATTAAAAAGATAAGAATTAAGAGAGTGGCAGATAAAAAGCCAAAATAGGTAATTGTGCGCAACGGTTGGTAATTATTTATATTGTTGAAAATTTTTATTTCACATAAAAATCTGATCGTTGTTGTTTTCGGTTACTCGTGAAAAACAGGCAGAACTTCCATTTTAGGCGGCTTTGTTTAACCCTTTAAACTTCGTAGCCACCAAATAATGCCGATCAAAAGATAACAGGACTTATTTCAGTATAAATTCACGACTCTCAAGGAGGGTTGGTTGTTAAGGAAAAAGACTACGATGCGAAGGTTTCTTTTCGTACTTTGTACGGTTGGGATTTCAATGACAGCGAGTGCTGCTGAAGATTCTTTAGCGGCTGATACATCCGCATTTCAGCAGTATCTTGATTCTTTAGGACTCAATAAAAACGATCTGGAGAGTAAGGTTAGATCCACTCTGATGTTTGGTGGTTCATCTCCGGTTTCTTTTTTTGGTGAAGCTCGCATGAAGATGCAGTATCATCACTTTTCAGATTACGCACAGTATTTGACTCAGGACAGATCATATTTACAGTCCAACTGGGAAGGAAATGAATCATTTGTCAGAATAGGCATGGTTGCCAGAGCTGGTCGAAATGCTACACTCTGGTCCAAAATCGGTTTTCAGCATACTCTGCCAGGTACATTTATTAATAAGGATGCTAATGGTCTGGTAGGTTACCCTCATGATAAAGCTGGTGATCCGGCAATTATTCATGAAGACATGTGCGCGGGCCTTGCAATTAGAACTGTTCCGGCTTCTTTTTGGCTAAAACTGGGTGCAATTCATTGGATAGAGGCCTCACCTTTATCGGTGTGGAAATCACAACCCAGAACTTTTGCTTGGGAGTACCTGCCATTCGAAGTTGAGCAGCCGATTTCCCGGTATTATGAATACAACATAGCAAAAGGAGAAAAGTCCGGCAGAGCTGCTTGGAACAAAAAAGCTTTTCAGGGTATAAATTTTGAAAGCATCAGCCTTCCGAAAGACTTGTATTTAAATCTCTTTTATGGTTCTTATGAACGATATGATAATTTTGAAAGGGAATATGGGGATATAGCTGCTGATCAGAGTTATTCTGCCGATGGTAAACCTAAAGGTAAGGGAATTGGTGACCCATTCAGGAGAGTCTTTCATGCTCGTTTAGCTGCTGTTGAATTTTTTAATAAGTTGACACCTGGATTAAATTTTCTGAGATATAATTATAATGAAGATGTGATCAAATCGAGTGATTTTGCTAAGGGCTTCAAAAAAAATGATCCCTCTTCATCTATAGCTATTACATTTGGTGAAAAAAAAGTTGGATCACAGGCTTTTTTCAAGGAACCCTGGGTAGCCTCAGTAGATTTACGTGGCCCAATTAGCGAGAAATTAGCAATTCAGGCTGATTTCGCTTTAAGCCAAATTGATACATCATTCTTTAAAGTTCTTAAGGATAGTGTTACTGGACAGCCATACATAGACAAATCGAACAAGTGGTCGGATTTACGCCCCGCCTTCTACACTCATATAGCAAATGATTATGGGATACCTTTGGAGATGGATCTGGCAGTTATCGGAACTGGTTTCTATTCGCCATTGTCCTTTGCGGCACCGGTTGATGTTTTTTACCCCTTTGGTTCTAATCTTCTGGGGCCGGGAAAGTTTGTAGGCAGAGGTGAAGCTTCTCCATACACCCAGAATATGGCCGGCATAAATTTAAAATATGTACCCAAACTTACCGGGTATGGCCATCTCAGAATCACATACGGTCAACATTTTCAATTGAAATCGTCTAATGATGTTATTTATTTCCCCTATCGTTTGAATGGACAGGATCTTTTCTCTTTCATGCACTCTTCTTACAACCGTTGGGGTAATGACTTGATCGATCATTCTCTGGATGGCAAATACAAAAAACGTCTGGGGGATGAATCTTACAAAGGGAGTTCAAATGGTGTAGGCTATGAAGGCGGTGGATTGCGTTCCGATTATTTAGCCATGTACGAGAGCTTTGTTCCATATTCCAATTCCATACAAGCAAGTGCCAACCTCACCAATGCCGGTAAGGGTGATACCTATCGAAAAGGTAGAGTATACAAGGATAACGATACAACTAATCCACTATTTAGTTATGTGGATACTACAGAGGGGAAAAAAGACACCCTCTATAGCAGTAATGCCTTTGTGCCAAGTCATCAGAAATTCACATTTAATCTGGAACTTGATTACTCCTATGATATAAGTAAAATAGTAGGCTATTCCGGTGATCTATTTTTCAGTGTTTATGCTGCGCTCAATGGTATTTCGACCTCATTTGTGCCACTTTCATTCAATGAAAAAAAAGAGAATATGCTCCTTTGGGGAACCTATATCCGTTTTGAACCTGCTATTGCATTAACCAAAAAGTTTTACCTTTTAGGCCTTGCAGGTTTTGAACGATGGGCTTCTGATAAAGCTTATACTGAACTCAAAAAAGGGGTTGCTGTCAATACTCCAATTGATTACAGAGATTATGCTGTTGGAGTAGGTTTTGATTGGGACATGCTTTCCAGAGTTGGTTTACATGCCAGAGTCAAGTATATGCAGCACGATGATATTCATGTTTCTGATAACAATTATAAAACGCCTGTTATATCTACAGAAATAAAAATGTGGTTTTGATTATAAAATAGAAACTGTTAATAAAGGAGTATAAATGCTCAGGAGATTTGTAACAATAATATGCTTAGGACTTGTTGTAGGAGTCAATGCTGATCAGAAAAAACTGGACAAAATCCAGAAAACTCTCGATGATATTTTAGCTAAGGCTGGAATTTCAATAGGTGGTGAATTCAGATCGCAGTACTTTTCATCTGAAATCGAGGGTGACAGTGTCACTAATCGCAAAACGGAAACAAACGAGTATACTTCCGTTGATTTTGATATTAAAGCAAGACCAAATGAAGCTGTCTCTGCCAGGGTAATGTTCAGAATGCACCAAAACTGGCAGAATTTCTTTTCTGATATTTCTAACCCAATATTTACCAGATGGATAAGTATCGATGGAAATCCTTTGGGTATGTTTAGATTTAATGTGGGTGATTTCAAAGAAAAATACAGTCCGCTGACTTTATGGGCACCGGAAATAGATATTATGTATGAGCCCGATGTATATGCCCGTATGCGTAGATATGCCATGGATGAGATGTTCCAGGGTGATAATTATCGTGTGTTACAGGGTTTAAATTTGGGGTTTGATGCTGAGGTAGAGCCAATTTTTGATGAGTTCCATTTTGTTTTTACCGGGGCACGGCTCATGTCAAGTGAAACCAGTTTTGAAGCGAACAGTAATGTACCCCTTGCTATTCAGGTGGCAGACAGGAATAAGTACTTTACTGGAACAAATCTGGATCTAATTTTTCTCAGGGGGGTCAATCTGGGGGGAAGTTTACTTTTAACTTTTGATAACCGAAAAAGTTATAGAGGCGAAGGTAAGGACCCTGTTAAAGATTCCATTTATGCAGAAATAACCTCTCAAAAAACTTTTGTTGGATCGTTAAGACCGGGATTTGATATTGCCCGCACATTCCGATTGCCAGAATTGCTTACCCTTAAACTTTCTGCAGAATATGCAATCTCTGTTGATGATACAGTAGCTTATGATTCTGTCGGTGTTGATGATGAAGGAAATGTCCAGATGGATTTCATTTATCCGGATAATATTAAGGGAAGAGCGTTCAATTTGGCTGGCGAATTTGGAATTCAGCCAGGTAGCGCCTTTGGTTTACATATTAATGCTTCAATTATTGCCAATGAAAAAGATTACAGAAATATAATGGCTCAGTCTCCTACATTTTTGGGAAATCGGATAATGAATGTGGAAGCCGCAAAAAATTCCGGCCAGTTCTATTCTACTTTTGATGCATTATACAATCAAGTTTTTAAATTTACACCAGTAGAGAAAACCAACAATTACCAAAAAGCTCCTTTCATGAAAACATCCTATATCAATTCTATTTTTCTGCAGGACAGTCTTAGCAAAATCGCCTATGCTATGGATCCTTCTGTTCAACTGGTTATGCCTCTGGGACCTGCAACTCCAAACCGCGTGGGTTTCACTGCCGATGGAAAGATTTCTCTGATAAATGATGGTATCGAAATAAAAGGTTTAATGAGTGTGCTTAATGAGATGACCGCCAATGATTGGGACTCGATGACAGAAAAAACTGAATTTTCTCAGATTGGCGGAGGGGCAAAAATTGACTTAAGCAGAATGATTGATGCTATCAAGTACCCATTGGCGTTATATGGTAGCGCTGTAATGTCAAAAGCTACCAACGGTACAGAAAATAGATCGTTCGAAATATCTTCAAATTTTATTAATCTGGGACTAAATTATCAATTCTGGAAAAGAATGAGTCTTCTGGGTGGGTTACAGATTATTAACAACAAAGCACTATATGACATGGAAGAATTGAATGGTGATAATTTGGAGATTAAGAAAATGGAAGTCTCCCAGAATATGAATCAATGGTCTGCAGGTCTTGAATGGAAAGTCTCTGATGGAGCCAGTGTAACTGGTACTATCGGTAAAATCAAAGTGGATCCGGATGAGGAAAAATGGCCTGAAAAATATGGATGTGCACCCAGTGGCGAAAAATATGAACATATAATATGGAATCTCTTCTTACGGGTAAAATTCTAATTTTAAACAGGAAACGGATATTTTATGAGTAAAAATATAAGATTAACCATGCTCGCAGCAGTTTGCCTCTTCGGGGCTGCAAACTCTGTTTTTCCTGGGTGGCTGAAATTTAAACCTCTGAAAAAACAAAGTCAGCAATCTGAAATAAAAGAAACGGTTGATCCCCGCTTGGTGTATCGTTTTTTTGATGAGGATTATGTTTCTGGCGGATATGCATACTGGTATCCAGAAAATTCAAAGGTGTTTATCCCTGAAGAATCGGGAAAAAACGGTGAAGTAGCAGTTCAGTTTGATCTTAATGCTGCAGATTATTCCGGAGGTTCTGTCTGTCTCTATAATCTGCTTTACGACATGAGGGAGATATACGAAAAGGGCGCTTTGCAATTCTGGATTAAAGGAAAAGAGGGTAATGAGATCGCTTGGGTTGCCTTGGTTGATGATGAAAATGCCGATGGGAAAAAAACAGTGGTAAGATTACCACTGCAGAAATATGGCGGAATTTCAAAAGAATGGAAACAGATTTCTATTCCATTATCTGATTTTGGTAAACGTGGTGTTTACTGGGATGCTAAGAAAAGAGTAGAGGTCCCGGAGAAATTTAACTGGGCAACTGTATGCGAATTCAGAGTCGAAATTAAGAAAAACGATAACCCAAAATTCACTGTGTGGGTAGATGACATCTTCGTACTCAGAGATGTCTATGAACCCAAACCGGTAACCGATGAGGTTCCATGGGATGAGTTGGAAGATGAGATCGATGGACCGCCGCTGGCCCAGAGACCACCTGTAAAAGACAAAATGATCTTTTTTGATGACATGTACGGTCAAAACGGGTTCCCTTATGTATACGGCGGTAAAACCGCTCAAAAGATCCTGACAAGCAAAACTAAAGGTAACGAAGGTATTTTGGCCTGTTATATGGATAATAACGATTATTCTGGAGTTACCGTTGCTCTTGGTACCGGCTCCACTTTTAATCTTGAGCCCGAGAGAAAAGCAAAAGCTGCTGGTCTGGCTTTCTGGGGTAAAGGTGGTCCGGGTGTAGGGACAATTTATATAGGATTGATAGATGATGAATCGGATGGCGCAAAAACTCAGACCAAGTTATCCCTTGGCGACTTTGGTAAAATTGATACCAACTGGAATTATTTTATGGTTCCGCTGCGTAAATTCCAGGATGTAGGTCGTTACTGGGATGACACTAAGAAAGCAGAAGTTATTGCTAATGTAAAATGGGATAAAATCAGTGAAATCCGATTCTCCAGCAATAAGTTTGAAAATAAAGTTCCCGATGGGGAGCCAGTTATTTTTTATGCTGATCAGATCACTATAATCGAAGATATACCCGGTTATGTTGATCCTGAAGACTATTGGAATGCTTTTAAATCAGAAGAACCAGATGTGCTGCTTTGCGATTTTGAGGATCAGGAAGATAACAGCAGATGGGAAACTTCTGTGGGACCAAAGTCAGAGGTCAGATATGACATCGTTCCCAGTGGTGCCAGAAACGGTGGCAAAAATGCGTTGGCCATTACTTTTAAGATGAATGACTGGTGTGATGTTATTTACAATTTTAAAAATAACAACCGACCGGATAAACACAGGGACTGGAATAACCATTGGGGCTTGAAGTTTGAAATGTATTCTGAAAAGCCTTTCCAGGGTATCAATGTGCAAATTAATGATGGTGGCAATGAAGTGTGGCTTGCCAGTGCCGGATGTCTGAAAGGATGGCATGAAGTACTGGTACCATTTAAAACCTTTTATAAATTTCCCTATTGGCAACCTCCTGAGGCTGAGCAGAATGGGAAACTGGATTTGAAGGGCGTTGTTACCATAGATTTCAAGGCATCTGGAGAAGGTACTGCAGGTAAATTTATGATCGATAATATTCGGCTTACCAATGAACGTGAAGTTCGATCTGTTCCGGTTAAGGAAGTTGAAGATATCTCGGTTACTGCGGATATGACAAAAGTAATCACGCCTTCCATAAATCCTGGCATATTCGGAATAAATGCTGCCCTGTGGGATGGTGACATGCTGAAGCCGGGAACTGCGGAGTACGTAAAAGCTATAAATCACGCAGTGCTTCGTTACCCGGGTGGTTTGAGAGCTGATGAAGATCACTGGAAAGAAGTTCTTGAAAAAAAGGATTTCATGGTAGATACCGATGAGTTTCTGGAATTTTGTAAACAAACTGGTACTACTCCCATGATTACAGTGAATTTCGGTACCGGCACACCAGAGGAGGCGGCTGACTGGGTAAGGTATCTGAATGTAACTAAGAAAGCTAATGTCAAACATTTCGAAATAGGAAATGAGCTATATGGTTCATGGCATGCTAATCACTGTTCTGCAGAAGAGTATGGTAAACGTGCTGCTGAATTTATCAAAGCTATGAAAGCTGTTGATCCTTCCATAATCACAACCGTTGTATGGGTACTGGAAGGAGAATGGAATAAAATTGTATTTGATTATACCAAAGAGGTGGCTGACGGAGTAAATATCCATCATTACCCACAACACACAGGTGAAGAAAATGATGCAGCTTTACTGGGTGCTCCACAGAGTCTGAATGAGATCCTTCCAAAGGTGAGAAAACAGACAGAAGAGTACGGTGTTCCTGGGAAAAAATATGAAGTATGGCTTACAGAGTGGAACTCTGTTGATTTCAAGCCAGGGCCTCAGACTCTAAGCATAGTAAATGCATTGTTTGTTGCTGATTACCTTGGCTCCCTTGCCAGTCACAACATCGAACAGGCATCATACTGGGATATACACAATGATGTTACTGAACAGGGTGGAGACTATGGATATCTGTCAAGAACTGGTGCTCCTGATGGCGACAATGTGCCCAGACCATCTTACTGGGCTTTCAAATTAGCCAGTGAAAGTTTACGTGGAAAACTGGTTTCTTCCAGCACCAGCAATGAAAATGTCACATCCTATTTAACAGAAAACAATGGGAAGCTCTCTTTGATGCTTATTAATAAAATGCCTAAAACCAAAGCTGTTACCACCATTTCCATTCCAAAATTTGAGGGGAATGGTACATTGAAGCAGTTGCGGGCAGATAATTCGAAACAAGGGTATTCAAGCGAAGATATCGAGGTTAAAAAGGGTATGAAAATTACTCTTCCTGCCTATTCTATCACAACAATAACCTTGAAGTAGAAAAAAGAAAAAATAAACAGCTCCCGGGTATTATTACCGGGAGTTTTGTTTAGGTAATTTACCTGGAAAAACAGTAAATTGATACCGGCAATATAATTTCTACGGAGTAATTTCCCTTGCTCCCTGATTTACAGCTCTTTGATCAAATCATCTATAGGATATTTTCAATCCACTATTCTGATGGGTACAGTATCATTAATCACCAAAGAACAATATGAGCAAGTTATAATTTGATGGTTTACAGTATTTTGGCGTAACCTATTTTACGTTGATTATGAAAAATGGTTTCCATAATGAGAGGCTTTAATGAAGTTTGGGTATTTTGATAATTCCAGAAAGGAATATGTGATCATCACTGCTCAAACTCCATACCCGTGGATCAACTATTTAGGAAACAGGGATTTTTTTTCTCTTATTACAAATACTGCTGGTGGATATTGCTTTTTCAAAGATGCATGCTCAGGAAAAATCCTGCAGTATCGCTATAATGGTGTTCCAATTGATAACAGTGGAAGATATTTCTTTATCAAAGAAAACGATGATTTCTGGTCTCCCGGATGGAAGCCACTTAAACGTGGTTTGACCGAATACCAGTGCAGGCATGGATTGGGTTACACCATTATCAGGGGTGTCAGAAATGGTCTTGCAGTAGAGACTCTCTATTTTGTCCCTCTTAACAATAATTGTGAAATCCATAGATTAACATTAACAAATACTTCTGACAAAGCAAAAAAAATAACACTCTTTTCATATGTAGAATTTTCACTGTGCAACGGCCAAAATAAAATGGCAGGATCTCTTACGGATCTCAATGTTGCAGAAATGGAAGTTGATGGCTCAGTAATATATCATAAGACAGGGTACAGAGAACACAAAAATAACTTCACATTCTATTCTGTTAATAGGCAGATATCAGGTTTTGATACCGATAGAGATGCTTTTCTGGGTAGATATAATGGTCTGGACAACCCGGATGTTATTACTGATGGTAAATCAAAAAATACCATTGTTGATAGCTGTTCACCGATTGCTTCTCACAGTCTTAACATCTCCATAGGACCCAAAGAATCAACAGAGTTGATATTCGTGCTGGGATACGCGGAGAATGATCCTGATGATAAGTGGGAATCAAAGGGTGTTATTAATAAGAAAAATGCAAAGACAATTATCAATAATTATTTCACTATCACCAGTGTGGATAAGGCATTTGATGAATTAAAGGCTTACTGGGAAGACCTGCTTTCTGGATTCAGTTTTGTCAGTGTCGATGAGAAATTGAATCAGGTGGTAAACATCTGGAGCCAGTATCAATGTGCGATTAACTTTAATTTTGCGCATACAACAGGCCGTTTTAATTCGGAAACCAAAAATAACATAAAACATTTTGATTTTAATCAATATGCGGCCGGATTTGTTCAATTTAAGGCGGAACAGGCCAGATGCAAAATAATCGATCTGGCTTGTGCTCAATCAGAAAATATTAATACAAGTCAAGAATCTCATCTGGATGAAGCTTTATGGCTGATATATTCAGTTGCTTCATATATAAAAGAAACTGGTGACTGGACCATTCTGGATGAAAATGTTACTTTTGATAATAATCCATATACTGAAAAACCTCTTTTGGATCATCTGAACAGGTCTTTTTACAAGGTGGTTAACAATAGAGGCCCTCATGGCTTGCCTTTGAGACATGACACGAAAACAGAACTGGTTTTTACAGCAGGGCTATTTATAAGTGTTGGAAATGAATACGTTAAAATTTTGCTAAGTAAAGGAAAAAAGCAGGAAGCCGACACTGCTAGTGAGTATATCGACCAGATGATTCAGTCAATAAAGAAACATTGCTGGGATGGTGAGTGGTTTATTTATGCTTATGATGATGCCGGGAAGAGAGTGGGAAGCAGCGAATGTGAAGAAGGTAAGATATTTATCGAGCCACAGGGATGTTGTATTATGGCTGAAATCGGGGCTGAGGAAAATCTAAGCAGGAAAGCTATGGATTCGGTTCGAAAATATCTGGAAACTGCTCACGGTTTGTTAACACTTGATCCACCATTCTCTGATTATTGCACCAGTCTTGAAGAGATCAGCTCAATGCCCCCGGGTTATGGAAAAAATGGAGGGATCTTGTGCCATAACAATGCTTGGATAATAATCGCAGAGACGATTCTTGGTCAGGGTGACAGTGCATTTGAACATTTGAAAAAAATTACTCCGGCATATCTTGAAGAAGCAAGTGATCTGCATAAGATGGAACCTTATGTTTTTTCTCAAGCCATAAAGGGAAAAGAATCAAAACATCCAGGTGAACTTAAGAATTCCTGGTCCAATGAAACCGCTGCATGGGTTTTTATTACTATATCCCGGTGGATACTTGGTATCCGTCCTGATTATAACGGTTTAGTTGTAGATCCCTGTATACCATCTGACTGGAATGGGTTTACTGTTACCAGAAAATTCAGAGGCAGTATCTATAAAATAACGGTAAAAAATCCATCGCATGTTTGTAAGGGTGTCAAAACCCTGATAATCGACGGGATTACGGTGCAGGAAAAATATATACCGGTATTTTCTGATGGAAAAGTTCATGAGATTGAAGCCATAATGGGTTGATCATTAATATGCAAAATTCAAGATATGAAAAAGCAATTTTAAGAAGAATAGTTTAATAGATGAGTAACATTTAACAGATAAATGAAAGGATATATTCATGCAATACGGTTATTTTGATGACGCTGCAAGGGAATATGTCATCACCAATCCTAAAACACCTGTCAAATGGATCAATTATATCGGCACTCTGGGCTTTGGGGGATTTGTCGACCATACAGGAGGGGCTCTTATATGCAAAGGAGATCCCTCACTGAACAGAATTGTCAAATATATTCAGCAGATGCCTAATTCCGACTTTAAAGGTGAGACCCTCTATATCCGATTCAAAAAAGACGGAAAATACAAGGTTTTTTCTCCTTTTTATGTTCCCACTCTTGACCAGTATGACAAGTATGAATGTCACGTTGGTATGGGTTACACCCGTATTGTATCCGAATTTTACGGTATCAGAACCGAATGTACCATTTTCGTTCCTATTGATGAGCAGGTGGAAATTAGGGATATCAGAGTTACCAACATTTCCGGCGAGGAAAAACAGATAGATGTTATCCCGGTTATTGAGTACACTCATTTTGATGCAGTTAAACAATTCACAAATGCAGACTGGGTACCCCAGACCATGACTTCAAGGTGTTATACCGATGATAAGGGGCTGAGGGTTTTGAGTCAGTATGCATTCATGTTCAGAGATCTTCGTATCAATTATTTCACCTCGAATTTTCCGGTCGCCTCTTTTGAAACCGACCGCAAGAGATTTCTGGGAGACAATGAATATGGAACCTGGGCCTCACCGGTCTCTCTTCAGAAGGATCAGCTTGATAATTACCAGGCACACCGTGGTGATAATATTGCCGCTCTGCTTCATAATCTGGGAACTCTCAAGCCAGGTGAACAGAAAAGAATCGTGACCCAGCTTGGTCAAAAAGAGAGTGTGAAAGCTGCGATGCCGGAGATTGAGAGATTAAGGGATACCAGCCAGGTTGATGCTGTGTTTGGTAAACTCAAATCGTTCTGGGATAATTATCTTTCTCTCATGCAGGTCAATACGCCTGATGAAGGAATGAACACAATGCTCAATGTGCATAATACCCGCCAGTGTTTTATTACTTATAACTGGTCAAGATATCTATCATATTATCAGTTAGGGCTGGGAACGCGAGGTCTTGGTTTCCGTGACAGTTCTCAGGATGTAATGGGCGTAATGGACAGGATGCCACAGGAGGCAAAAAAACTTATAGTAAAGCTGCTCTCTGTGCAGAACCAGAATGGATCTGCAATGCATCAGTTTAATCCCATGAGTATGGAAGCCACCAATGGTGATGCGCACGAAATGCCGGATCGTCCTCAGTATTATGGTGATGATCATCTTTGGATTGTTCTGGCTGTAACTGCGTATCTCAAAGAAACCGGTGATATGGCATTTCTTCAGGAGAATGTGCCTTTTTATCAAAAAGACAAGGATAAGAAACCTTTGGAAAGTGCCACGGTTCTTGAGCATATCCTTCGTGCAATGAAATTTACCAAAGAGAATGTTGGAAAGCACGGCCTTCCACTGTTGGGTTTTGCAGACTGGAATGATTGTGTTAATCTTCCCACTGGTGCAGAATCACTTTTTAATGCTCATCTTTATGGAAAAGCCTTACAGGAGATGATAGAGCTTTCAGAAACTCTGGGCAAAAAAGAATGGAAAAAACAGTTCTGTGAAGATTATGAAGCCATGAAATCCAATGTAAACAAGTTCGCCTGGGATGGAGAGTGGTATGTGAGGTATTTTGATGCAGACGGCACCCCTCTGGGCTCTAATAGAAACTCTCATGGAAAAATCTACCTTAACGGCCAGTCATGGTCTGTCATAAGTGGATTTGCCACTGAAGAGCGTGGAAGAAAGGCAATGGATTCAGCCAGAGCTATGTTAAACACCAGCAAGGGAATAAAACTGAGTACTCCTGGATTTAATGGGTTCGATCCTACAAAGGGAGGAATTACCACTTATCCGCCAGGAGCAAAAGAAAACGGTGGCATTTTCCTTCATACCAACCCCTGGGTGATGATTGCTGAAACGATTCTAGGCAATGGTGACCGGGCTTTTGAGTATTACGATCAGATCAACCCGGCCAAGAAAAATTCCATCATCGATGAATATGAGTGTGAGCCTTATGTTTATCCTCAGAATATCCTTGGTGATGAACATCCTCAGTTTGGTCTGGCACGTAATAGCTGGCTCTCAGGTACATCGTCATGGACTTATCAGGCTGCTACCAAATATATCCTTGGTATAATGCCCAAATATAATGGATTTACGGTTGACCCCTGTATTCCAAAAACTTGGGATGGTTTCTCGGTCAAAAGAAAGTTCAGGGGTGTTGATTATAATATTTCTGTAAAAAATCCCTCCCATGTGTGCAAAGGTGTAAAAACTGTCAAAGTAAATGGAAAAGAGATAGAAGGAAATCTGGTTCCATTGTTTAAGGCAGGAGAATCAGTAAACGTTGAAGTACTGATGGGTTAACAGGTGTTTTATGCCGGGGCTATCTGATAGCCCCTGGCATCTCGATTAATTAAACAGGTTTTGTACACAGGTGTTCCGATCATAATAACAACCAGAATTGCTATCTTGTTTCTGATCACCAAAATTAGTGTTCTGAATTTTAAAAAAGTAGCTTTGAACACAAGATTCAGCTGTTTATGGATGTGTACAGGTTAAGGATTTTTTGAATGGATGAAGTATCTACGTTGAAAGTTCTTTTGCTGCCAGTATAGAATCAGGTAGATCCACAGTTTTATCTGGTTTTGGAGCCTCTGAATTTGACTTCAAGGTCTCACCGGTTATATAATTTATATAAGGGCTTTTTATGAAACAGCATGAAAAATAAAGTATGTTTAAGGCCCTTCCCTCATCTCTCAAAAGGTTGATCCATGTCTGCTGATGTTACATTGGTTTCCAGTTCTAAAACTGCAGCAAAAGAGTGTCCGGTCATCGGCTTTCTGACTGAAAGCCTTAGTAGTATATATCAGTCAAGTTGCTGGATAGGAGCCTCAGATGAAGCTGTTAAACGAGGTTATTCTTTAATTTGTTATGCAGGTGGTTCACTGAATAAATCCTCATGGGATCCTTACGAGCCCCAGCGTAACGCGATCTACAATTTCGTAGATGTAAACCGACTAAAGGGACTGGTTATAACCGGTTCGATCGGAAATTTTATCTCACCCTCTGATTTCGAAAACTTTTATAGCCATTTCAACTCTATTCCTATGGTATGTCTTGGGCCGGGAATGCAGTCTGTAACCAGTATTCTTGTAGATAATTACAATGGTATTTACGAGCTTATCAGCCATCTTATTGAGTCGCACGACTGTCGCAGGATTGCATTTGTACGAGGGCCCGAAGGTAACCAGGAAGCCGAACAGCGATTGGAAATTTTCAGGAAAGTCCTTTTGGAGCATGGAATTACTCCGGACAATAACCTCATTATTCCAGGTGATTTCAGCAGAGACTCGGGAGCCAGAGCAGTATATCATCTTATCGACAAATATGGGTTGTCATTTGATGCGCTGGTTGGGGCAAATGATGATATTGCGCTGGGTGCCTTGAAAGCATTTCAGGAACGTCATATAAGAGTACCTGATGAAGTACTGGTTGTGGGTTTTGATGATATCGAAGAGAGCGGATTCTCTGCGCCACCACTGACTACCGTGCGTCAGCCTTTTTACGAAATGGGTGCTAAAGCTATTGAGGTATTGCTTGATTCGATTAGAGGCGTAGAATTACCATCGATAATAACTGTTCCGGCAACTGTAACTACTCGGCAATCCTGTGGATGTTTCAGGCTGGACAGTACTACTGATATTCGTTTCGATATTCCATCCCATCAGATATCCGATGTACAGCGGAAGATCTTTTATGAGGAGATTGCTTCTATTATGGAGCAATCCAGAATGAGTGTTACAGGAGTGATCAATCCAGAACTGATACAGCAGTTTTCGGATTCTTTTTTTGATGAGATTACAGATGTAAATCCTGGCGGTTTTATTCCTGTGGTCAATAAAGTAGCCTGGATGCTGGCTCTGGCTGGCGGAGATACTCCCGGGTTGCTTAAGTCAATTAATGTTATGCGTCAGTTAGCAATAGCCTTTTACGGTGGAGATATACCTGCAAAAACAGAAGAACTGTTTCAGAGTGCAACTTTGGCTATAGCAGATGCAGCTGCACGGGCGCAGGCGCATCGGCGGCTGAATGCAGACCGTCAGGCATCTTTACTGCGAAATGCTGGACAGGCAATCGCTTCAGCCTTTGATTTTGAAAAACTGCTTTCAGTTATTAATACAGAACTGAACAAATTGACAATAAATGAGTTCTGGCTTTCCTTATACACCGTTTTTGAACCAGGGATTAAGTACCTCAAACTTCACTCCGGAATGAGTAATGGCAACAGTCTGAACCTCAATGAAATCAAGGTAGATTTCAAAGCGCCATCCCTTGTTCCTGACAAAGTGATGTCGATGGATAAACCACGTTCCTTATTAATCGAACCGCTTTTTTTTAAGGAAGACCAGATTGGCATCATTGTCTTTAATATTGAGAGATGCAGGGATGGGTTGACCTATGAAATCTTGCGCCAACATATCAGCAGCTCACTCAAAGGGGCCCTTTTAATGAAAAAAGTTCAGGAGCAGGCCCTGGCTCTGGAGCTGGCTAACATTCAACTGCAAAAGCTCAGAGATGCAGAACATGCCTATCTGGAAGCGGTAAAACATGAGTTGGAACTGGGACGGGAGATTCAGGCAAGTTTTCTTCCCAGGGAGATTCCTCAGGTCAGCGGATGGGAGATTTGCCCTGCGTTTCAACCAGCCCGTGAAGTCAGCGGTGATTTTTACGATGTTTTCACCCTGCCCGATGGCAAAGTGGTGCTGGTTCTTTCTGATGTCTCCGGAAAGGATGTGAGTGCTGCCCTTTTTATGGGCATGATCCGCACTCTGATAAGAGCCCTTTCTGAACAGGCGGTTTCTGATGGTTCAGATCCACTGGATGCTGTAAAATTAACTAATAAATATTTGATTAATCATCATTACGGTAATAACGGACGATATATGTATGCCACTCTCTTTATGGCTGTACTTGATCCTGTTCAGAGTACATTTACCTATGTTAATGCAGGGCATAATCCTCCGGCAATCGTTCTGGCCACCGGTGGAGTAAGAAAGTGGATCGACACTACCGGGCCTGCAGTAGGAATTATTCCTGATGGACAATTTAATTGTAATCAACTCGATATCGCCGCAGGGGAACTGCTTTTTATTTATACAGATGGAGTGACTGAAGCCAGAAGTCCTGATGGTGAATTATTTACTAAAAAGAGGCTTTCTTCTATACTGGATAATCCACCAGTTTCTGCATCGGTTACTGTTTCTCAGGTAGAAAGTGCGGTTAGACAACATTGTGAGGGTAAGGCTCAGTCTGATGACATTACCATGCTGGCGGTGTACAGGTCAAAGACCGGAGTGAATAACGAATGACGAATAATAAATAATCTAATATCGAAGCAAATTAACCTTAGAAAAGCACTCTTTTCAAATCTTAAACCTAAAAACCGCAGTAGGTGACGATGAAGAACCGTAAGATATTGATGCA
>CAYYNL010000066.1:0-7731 GCA_964472925.1 uncultured Fibrobacter sp.
CCAGTTTTCTTGGAACCACCATCTCTCCTGTCGCAATTTTAGCTCAAAGAGGAGCGACTGTTTGTGTAACTTCTCCTTAACCTCATTAAGATTTTCTACTGAAATGATTTGATTAGTGTCTCTATCAAATTAGAATGAGTACTTAGGCACACACCCAAGCACATACATATATTAATTCTTTGGATATGAAAGTCGTTAGGATATTTTAGCTTAACTTAATAACCTTCATTTACTACTTTCTGACGAACTATTTTTTTCTTCAACTTATTCTTCTCAACTCATTCTTCTACCCATCCAAATAAATTAGTCCGTCTTTCGTAAAAAAGTCTGTCAGAAAAATCTGTAAGTAAGTAAGAATATAAAAGCAGTCCGTCCGTCACTTGCGCGTCCGTCACTTGCGAAGCGCTACCTGTAACACACTATGAAGCTCCTCTCTGGTATAAGGCTTCTTCAAAGCACACTTAAACCCATAATTGCACGGATCTGACATCACTGGATCATCTGAATAACCACTGCAGGCTACCGCCTTTACTTCTGGATACTGCTTCTGCATCTGCAGTATCACTTCCTTTCCTCCCATTCCCCCTTTAATATTTAAATCCAATACCACAATATCATAAACCCTGCCCTCTTCCACACTCTCCCGAAAAAACTCCAATGCGGTTTTACTGGATGTAGTACTGGTCACATGATATCCCAAACTGGACAGTATACTCTCTGCCAACTTGGTAATAAACGGCTCATCATCCAACCATAAAACCCTTATCTTCTCTATATCTCCAGTATTTACAGCAACATTACTTATATCGTTTTGTATAGTTAAACTCTGAGCTATCGCAGGAATCCTAACCCTAAATGTTGTCCCCATCCCCTCCTCTGACTCCACCCGGATAGTCCCATCATGGTTTGCAATAATAGAATAGGCGGCCGATAATCCCAGTCCGTTTCCTTTAGCTTTGGTGGTAAAAAAAGGATCAAAAATCTTCGATAAATTCTCCTTCTTAATCCCTGGGCCGTTGTCCTTAATCGTCACCTCAATAAAGGAGCAATTCTCCCTTTGAATTTTCTCCAATTTTTTTTTCGCATCGATCTCTACCACCCCATTTTCTGAAATCGCCTGACATCCGTTAAGAATAATGTTATAAAAAACCTGTCGCATCAACCCTTCATCAATATTACAGAGCGGTAAATCAGTGGGAAGATTGCACTTAATCTGCTGCGAATATTTTGTTCCAAGCATATCCACTGCACTGTATATAATCTCGCCCAAAGATCTTACTTTTTTTACGGGAACCCCTCCCTTGGAGAAAGTAATCAATCGGTTGGTAAGATCCCTTGCCCTGCGACAAACATTCAGTGCATCATCCAGATTATCACATATTCTGGAACTGTTTCCCGATAAAACTGAAATGCGGGCCAGATCTAAAAACCCCATAACCCCACTTAAAAGATTATTGAAATCATGGGCAATACCTCCAGCTAAAAGCCCCAGCGATTCCAGTTTCTGAGCCTTTAGTATTTCATCACTGGTTATCTTGCGAACTGTAATATCTTCAGCTACTTCTGCAACACGGTAAATCTTACCCAAAGAGTTTTTTATAGGAAAGCTACGGTAACGAATCCAGCGAACACCACCCGAAGGGTGTACAATCCGAATTTCTCTATCTGCATCCAGATTATTGGAAGTAGAATCCACTGTCAATTTTATCAATTTTTTATCTTCTTCATATATATAATCCAGAAGTACTTGCGGATTAGCTATAAACTCTTCCCTGGATCTTCCAAATATTTCATCAAAAGCAGGACTGACATAATAAATTTTATCTTCAGCTCTGAGCCAGTAAGCTTCACGGATGTTTTCTGCAATCTGCCGGATCGTTTCTTCGCTCTCTCTGAGATCATTCTCAGCTCTTTTTCTAAGGTTAATATTGACCAAAAGAAAAATTGAGAAAACAATTAAAGCACTGACAATAAAGAGCCCACCCCAGAGCAGTCTCTTATTGATTGTGTAAAATGATTGTGGTTTGTTAATTATCAGGCTTTCTTCCGGAAGCAAACGGGTATCAATTTTGAATTTTTTTAACTGAACGTAATCAAACATATACTGATTGTTACTTTTTTTTATCACAGGCAAATTTTGCGGACTCTCTCCGGAAAGTATTCTTACAGCATATTGTGCCGCCATCTTCCCTTGTCCCTTGGCATTTATCAGATTGCCCCCAATAACTCCATATCCAAGAGTGTTATCATTGAGGGTATAAATAGGAACTTTCGCACATGAAGCTAAAAAAGATATAACCTGCTGAGCAGTAAAATATTGATTTAAGCGGTCCCGGTGAAAAGAAGCAAAAAGAATTACCCAGTTTTTATCCAGTTTCTTTACCCTCTCCATAAGCTCTTCAATAGAAAGATCGCAAAGATAATGGCACTGCAGATTATTGAAATTTATCGCTGCCTTCTCTACCAGCTCTTTATTTGCCATTCCTGAAACGGTGTTATCATGAATGACCATAACATTCCTTACCTCCGGCTGAAGCTTCGATATAAGCTGCAGATTTTTTCCAATATCGTGCGATTCAGTAATCCCGGTAAAGATGCGTTCTTTATTTTGTATCATCTGGTCAGAGAAGTTGTTAATTCCTGTAAAAACAACCGGGACACGCCTGAAAAGCAAGGTGTCATATTTCAACAATAAATCCAGAGAATAATTATCGCATGCAATAATTAGTTTAAAACTTACTGATTGGTATTTACTGGAGATAAACTTAAAATGAGTGCTGTCATCTATGAGGAACCGTTTGGAATCAAGGTGCTCTATATATATTTCGATATCAGAATGATCCTTTTTCTTCAACTCTGATTTGAGTGCCAAAAACAACGTATCTGACCAGTCAAACCCCTCATGATAAGAATCAAATATTAGGACATTGGTTCCCGCTAATATCGAATGAAAAACAGTAAAGACAGATAAAGCGATTAAAATTGCCTTTTGCATCCTATAACCTCTTGCTCCATCCATACCAGCCTACCTTAGCTTTAATGCTTTGTGATATACTAAGATTCACCATTAGACAAACACAATTAATAACAAAATAACCAGTATTGAAATAGAAAACTGGAATTTCCGCATTCAAATGATCTATTTTTCATAACTCTTTAAAACGGGTCTTAATTACTTTATCTTCAAAATGGAGTGATTTATGTTGAAATTTATCCAATTCAGCTCAGCCGTATTCATTCTATCTGCATTTACTGTTTTTGCTGGCCCTAAAATGGAAATCGACCCCCAAACCGTTAATAGCCCTGATATCATAGCAGGAACCACCACTAAAGTCACCGCCATATTCACCGTGAAAAATACTGGCGATGCCCCCCTCAAGCTCACATCCGTGAAACCCTCCTGCGGATGCACCGTAGTAAAATTCGATTCAACCATTCAACCGGGCAAATCTACAAAAATCGAATCTGCCGTAAACATCCCAGGATATCGTAACGGCAATTATACTAAACAGATAATGGTAAAATCCAATGCAGACGATTCCACCACCCGTCTGTTTATAAAATTTTCCATCGTCTCAGCGGTTGACATCTCTGTCCATGCAGTCGATTTCGACAGTTCATCAGTCAGTAAACCTCAATCGCTTACACTTTGCTCTAAAAAAGAAGACCTTAAGGTTAATTCCGTACAATATGTTACCGATTCTGCTAACATACCAGTTAAATTCAACTGGTCAAAAACCGATTCTGTAAACGCAGAGGGAATGAGAGTCTTTAAACTTGATCTCTTCCATCCATCCAAAGCCAAAAAAGGTACAGGCAAAATCACTATTGCACTAAATCATGAGAATCAAAAAGAAATTTCGATTACCGGTAACATTCACTGATTTAGTAAAGAACAAAAGGGGAAGCTCATAACCGGTTTCTCCTTTTTTCTCTGCTTTGTATCTCCTTAATATTCCTGCAGCTTTCTTCTCAAATGATAATATATATTTTCCAAAGATTATTGTTAATTTAAACCATTATCTATGTAAACCTTGTCAGGAAATACAAACTTCTGCAATTATCCCACAGTTTTCAGCAAAAAACAAACTAATAAGAAAAGGTATGTAGATGGAATCTCTCAATCTCACCCCAGGTAATCTGCTGTTGGCATTCTCCCTTACCCTGTTTGCCGGACTGGCTACGGGTATAGGAAGTACAATAGCTTTATTAACCAGACATACTAACACAAGATTCCTTGCAATTGCACTTGGATTCTCTGCAGGGGTTATGATCTATGTTTCTTTCATCGAAATCTTTTTTAAAGCCAAAATATCACTGGTATCTGTATTGGGAGAAAAGCTAGGCACAATAACCACTACCTGCGCCTTTTTTGGTGGAATACTTTTAATCGCAATTATCGATAAGCTGGTACCAAGCTTTGAAAACCCCCACGAGATGCACAAAGTGGAAGAACTTGAAAAGATTCCATCTGAATCCTCCCAAAGAACCTCCGGACTCATTCGAACCGGTACCTTCACCGCCATCGCCATCAGCATCCATAACTTCCCCGAAGGACTGGCCACCTTCACCGGCGCACTTACCGATCATGCTATGGGAATCTCCATAGCAATCGCAATAGCCATACATAATATTCCTGAAGGAATCGCCGTATCGGTTCCCATCTATTATGCCACAAAGAGCCGGAAACAAGCCTTCCGCTACTCCTTTATCTCTGGCCTCTCAGAACCACTTGGGGCAATAATTGGGTTTCTTATCCTCAAAAACTTTTTTTCACCGTTTATGTTTGGAATCGTATTCGCCAGCGTTTCAGGCATTATGGTTTTTATCTCACTTGACGAACTTCTTCCATCGGCCCAAAAATATGGTGAGCACCATCTCTCTATCTACGGGTTAATCTCAGGAATGGTGGTAATGGCAATCAGCCTGCTCCTTTTTGCCTAAATGAGCTTTTCCGGCACAGATTTTAACCTCTTGTAAAAAATCACTTTGCCCCGTATTTCAAAAGCAATCTTTCCAGCTCAGTATCGATTAGTTCTGCAGTTCTCAACGGAAGTTTCCCTTTATGATCTGCAAGATTGGGATCTGCTCCATTTTGAAGCAGATATGAGGCAATAAGAAAAGCATTTTCCCTGACTGCATAATGAAGTGGTGTATCTCCTTTTTTATCTCTGACATTAGGATCTGCACCATACTGCAGCAGTAACTGTGTTTCTACGGTCAAACCCCGCCGGACCGCTTCGTGAAGCGGTGTCGTAGCTGCTCCCTTTTCACATCGGGGTGATACACCCTCAGAGAGCATCCGCCGGAGTGTTTCCGTATCCCCTATCTTCACTGCTGACAAAAGAGGATTCTCCCTGACCTTTTCTTGCATTTCAGCAGAAGAAGCGGTTACCTGTTCCGGCTTACTGATTTTTCTTCTTTTCTGATCCTTTTTCTCTGTACTTTTTTCAACACTTACATCTGCCACTTTTTCGGGAGTAGCCGCAGAATCAATCAACGTATCTTCAACAAAAACCGGTTCTGATTTCGAATTTGGTTCAGACTTTGGCATAAGTAAAAGTAGCAGCATCGCAATAACAATAATTCCACCTGCTACCATGCTCCAAAAAAGAATTGGTTTGAAGACTGTCCTGGAAGAAGAGACATTTTCAGTAGAACTGTATTGAGCCCCAAAAATATCAGGAAAACTGTTGTTTAAGGCTTCGATGACTTCCGATGGTGTCTGAAAACGCTTATCCGGCTCTTTCTGCATCATTTTTTCAACCACATCGGAAAGCGGCTCCGGGATTGAAGGAAAATTTTCCTTTAACACTGGAACCGGGCGTTGCATGTGCTTAACAATAACATCCACTATCGATTTTCCTGGAAATGGAGTTGACCCTGCGAGCATGTGATACAAGGTACAACCCAGGGCATAAATATCGGAACGGCAATCCGCAGCACTTGGATTTTCGGTTTGTTCGGGAGCGGCATAATGAGGGCTTCCCAACATCACATTGGGTAAAGTTAAGCGAATATCTCCATCAATTCTTGCAAGACCCAGATCGGCTAATTTTGCTGTACCATTTTTGTCTATTATAATGTTTTCCGGTTTAATGTCCCTGTGCACTATCCCGTTTTTTAAGGCTAATTGAAGAGCAGAAAGAACCTGCATTGTAATCCTTACAGCCTCCTGTGGCTCTATCTTGCCTTTTTCAGAAATAATGGTTTGAAGAGTCTTTCCTTCGACATAGTCCATTACTATAAAATGGACCCCATTTTCACAACCCACATTTGTTACACCAATGATATTAGGGTGACGGAGTTTTGCGGCAATCCGGGCTTCTCTGAGAAAACGTTCTTTAGCATCTGGTACATCTGAGAGAGGTTTAAGCACTTTAACAGCAACGATTATGTCTAAAGCAAGATGATGAGCTTTATAGACAGTGCCCATCCCCCCATGCCCGATTTTTTCAAGGATTTTACATCCCCCGATCGTGGCTCCAACAAGTTCTTCCATGCAAATCCTCCAGGCAATTCTATTAAAATCAAAGCCTGACCCTGTTAACAGCGGTTCCGGGAAGTTCTGTAAAAAGATCCCCTTAGCCCTGTTTTCTGAGTCAGCTGTTAAATATACTTCATTGTACATATTTTATTTTCGGCCTAATTGCCGACAATTAACTTGGGATTTGCAGGAAAGTTTATCAATTGATATATGAGCAGCCCCTTATCTGCCATCAGGTATCTTAGCATTTACAGATAATCTAAAAAATGTAACTGGGGACTTTCAGAAGGGTTCTTTTTGAAGATAGAGTCTAAATTTGAAGTAATTTTCTGATTTTCTGGATAATCTGAGCGGTATCACCCTTAACTATAAAATCATCAACCCCCGCTTCCATGGCTGTTTTGTAGAATGCGTCGGGGTCATGGCCTGTAGCAACCAGAATTTTCATATCAGGAAACTTTTCCCTGGTTTCTTTGGCAAATTCAATTCCACTTTTCCCTGGAAGGGTTATGTCGATAATGGCCAGATCAGGCTTTTCTTTTTGAAATGCCAGCTCCGCATCCTCTGCATCTATTGATTGAGAGATGATTTGTACACCAGCAATCCTTCTGATAATTACTCTATATAATAGCTGCATGTCATCATTGTCTTCAACAACCGCAATTTTTTTCATAAACCTATCCTAAACCAATCCCTGAGAGAATAAACCACTTTCGTTATTCTGGTGATCTAATCTGCATACATGTACAACTTGGCAATATGCATACCATGTTTTTACCAACCCAGGCCCCCGGGCCCTGGGTTATAATATCTCGCCATCAGAACTAGTATACTCGTTTTTCTTTTTTTGGTTTGTTCTCAGGCTAACAATTCATTTGTCTTTGATTAGCCTCCTAAAATGCTGACAAGAACAATCAATTAAAGAAATATCTCGTTTAAGGAAGTTAAAAAAACGTTTATAAACAGCTAAAATATTCGAAAAAACGATTATAACTGAATTTTTTATCCACTAAAAGTCTTTTTTAACAGACAAATGCTGTTTTCCGTAAACAATTTATTGTTTTTTTCAATAGAATTATTGCTAAAAGCGATGGATTTATTGGTAAAAACAATAGATTTATTGTAAAAAGCAATGAAATTATTGTTTAAAGCAATAGAATTATTGTTAAAAGCAATAGAATTATTGTTAAAAGCAATAGAATTATTGTTTAAAGCAATAGAATTATTGTTTAAAGCAATAGAAT
>CAYYNL010000066.1:7831-22698 GCA_964472925.1 uncultured Fibrobacter sp.
AATAGAATTATTGTAAAAAGCAATAGAATTATTGTAAAAAGCAATAGAATTATTGATAAAAGCAATAGAATTATTGGTAAAAACAATGGAATTATCGTTAGAAGCAATAGATATATCGCAAGAAATAATAGTAATGTCATCAAAAATAATAGTAAGGGCGGGCAGGTACTTTGGAAACTAAGCAAAACTGTCCCATTTGGAGCAGTTATCGTTTTGTAAATAGAGAGGGTTTCCCGAAAATTTATTCTATCGAAAGCGAAGGGTGCCCGGGAAGATATGATACTATGTTTTTTTTATCAATACTGTAAAGACTGAAAGTCAGAGCCTAAAATAATGATCTCCCGAAAAATCGGCAGGGGCGAGATATGGTTACAGGTGGTAAACTTGGGTTCTCTGTGGTTTTATTGTTTAACAGGCATTCTGAGCATATCCCCCGGATATAACCGTGCTGAAGCTCCGTAACCACACAAAAGCCGGTTTGAGGGAATCTTCTGTATCGGGTTTCCGGACAGATCTGTAAAGTGGGAAAATGAGATGGTAAAGGGTGAGGAAAGTCTTTTAACCGGGAGTACTTCGAGAACATCTGATACCACAAAACTGTTTTTTACATCGATAACCGGTATCCCTCCCTCCAATACACCTTTTACTATTCCCAAAACCCTGTAATTAGAGGCAGCTTTTGAGGAAAACACCTCCTGCATGATAGAATCCTCGCCGTAAAAACCGGTGGTATAGGGACGATGTTCGACTTTTTCCAGTTCATCCATCCATTCTTTACGAACCACATAATTTTGGGGATCTTTCAGACACTCATCCAGAGCTTCACGGTAAGTTTTAACCACCGATGCCACATAGTGAATACTTTTGTTGCGGCCTTCGATTTTAAGTGAATTCACCCCGGTGGCGATAACAGCCGGCAGAATCGATATGGTACACAGATCTTTTGAGTTAAGCAGATATACTCCGTTTTTATCTTCTTCAGCATCGAAGTGGCAATCATTTTGAGAAGAAGATTCTACAGAAGAGATTTTATACTGAAATCTGCAGGGTTGAGGACAATCCCCCATATTAGGATGTCTTCCATTCAGGTAGGCCCCCAGAAGACAACGCCCCGAAATGGAAACGCACATGGCACCATGGATAAATATCTCGGTTTCTACTTTCTTTAAAGAGCTCAAATGGGAGATCTGAGCCAGATTAAGTTCACGTGGAAGTACGACTCTGTTTATTCCCTGATTTTGCCAGAACTGAAGAGAAAGAGAATTAAAGGATCCGGTCTGTGTGCTTAAGTGAAGATCTACCTGAGGAAGGACCTTTTTACAAAGGAGCAAAATCCCCGGATCACTTATAATAAAGGCATCAGGAAGAGAACCGGATTTTTTAATGCTGAGCAGTGTACTTTCTACCTCATCTAACCGACGGTCATCAGGCATGATATTAAGAGCCACATAAACTTTTTTACCGCGGTTTGCTGCAGTTTCCAGAAGTTCAGGAAGATCATCAACTGCAAAATTTGGTGAATGTGCCCGTAAATTAAGCTGACCGACACCGATATAGACAGCATCGGCACCATGGTCGAAAGCCATTTGGGCGATGGCAAAATCACCTGCAGGAGCAAGGAGTTCCGGAGTGCTCATTTATCCGTTTTTTTGGGGGAAGCAGGTTCTGCTGGAGAAGGTAAGGCAAGTACCTCTTTCAGAGCCTCGACATAGGCCTCTTTTGGTTGCAAGCCCGGGATTGCTTTTACTGCAACCTTTTTATTAATAATAAATACTACCGGAATAGAGCGTACTTCAAAATACGCGGCTATGCTTCGGTGGACATCCACATTCACCTTCACAAAGCGGACTTTACCTGCAAACTCTTTTTCCAGTTCTTGAATAATTGGATTAAGTAAACGGCATGGTCCGCACCATGGAGCCCAGAAATCTACCAGTACCGGTATTTCCGATTTGACGATTTCATTAGCAATCAGTTGAGATGAATCTGACAGGGCCTGAGATTGTTTACCGGAAATCATTGGCTGAGCCTTTGGGTTAAAGGCCAGTCCAGAAAACATCAGTACTGTAACAGCCAAAAAGAGGCATTTCATAAAGAGATCCGTTTCTTTTAAAAATGAGATACATAGACCAATTTCAACTCTCTTCCCCAACTGACAGTGCTCCCATCTTTGCGTTTCCGATTTTCTAGTACGTCTCTCGCATCGAATTCGATGTAGAAATTTTCGGCAAATGCCCACCTCAAGCCAAGATTGAGATAGCCTTCAGATGGATTTGCATAAACAGCATGTCCGGAGGAGCGTTGATCTTTAATGTTAAATCCGAAATCATATTCAATAACCAGAGCCAGTTCCTCATTGACCCCAAAATCGATTCCTGCCAGAAAGTTTGGCCAGGTTACCTTATCAAGGTCTTCCATAGAATATGTCAATGCGCCATGGATTCCAAATTGGATTTTTGTAAACAGCAGATAATTCTTGCTTAAAGCCAGAAAGAAGCCTGGTGATTTGTAGATATTTCCCTTGTATTCAAATTCGGAGGTATCGGCGCTTCCACCATAACCCTGGTGATCGTATCCCAGAGCGACTCCCGGAAAGTGTATCGCTTCCTCGAAGATTCTGTATTTTACCAGAAATCCGGGGTATCTGTCGAAATTTACATCCTTTCCCCTGCCCACAATCCCTTCACCGCCATAACTCAAACCGATCATCAGGCGATTAGTCACCCCCACACTAATGCCAAGATTTACCCCCGCTCCCCTTGTGTTATCGCTTCCAGGATAAATACGGCATTCAAAATCGAAACTGCCTCTTTCTAAAACTCCTGCGGTAGGAGCATTAACCAGGCGTCTTGGTTGAATCATTTCTTCAGAAAAAACCAAACTGAAAGAAAGAAACAACAGGAGGGAGAAAGAGTGGACAAAAGAAGCAAGCTGAGAAGAGATTGTCATCTGGATCCTTTTTTCCTAATCTCATTTTGACGGCGAATTAACAGTTTTTTTCTGGTATGTTCTTCATTTGTTCTGGAGAAATCATGTTCACCGGAGCCATCCCATTTGGCTACAAAATAAAGATCCTTTGTGTCTGCTGGAACCATAGCGGCCTGCAAGGATGCTTTTCCTGGAGAGCAGATCGGCCCTGGAGGAAGTCCTGTGTATCTTCGCGTATTATAAGGGGAAGGTGAATTGAGTTCAGAGACCTTTAATGGACCGCTGAACTTTCGCAGTGCGTAACGAACGGTGGGATCTGCACCAAGAGGGTATCCTAATTTTAAGCGGTTATGAAACACTCCGGAAATTCTGGCACGTTCCCAAGCTACAGTAGCCTCTTTTTCCACTATCGATGCGATAGTAACAATCTGATGGCGGTTGTATCTGGAGATAACAGAAGTATCAGCCTGTAAAGAGGAGTACACATTATCGAAACACTGAACCATTTTTCGTATTATTTCCCTTACAGTAGCATCTTTAGGGAAGCGGTAAGTATCAGGAAAAAGATAGCCTTCCAGAGAGAATACTGATAAACCCAGTTCCTTAATAAAGGCGGTATCATAGCATAACCGGTTGAACTGAGCGGTATCGATATTCATCACCTGAGAAATCCGCTCTGAAGTTTGCTCTATAGTCAGGCCTTCATTGATGGTGAATACCACCTCTATGGGTTTGGCATTGAGTAGATTTCTGGATGCCCTGAACACACCTTCACCAACATTGCAGGTTATTTTTCCAGCTTGAATTCTACGTTCTGTTCCTTTGAGTTTCATCCAAAACCGTAAAGCTGTAGATGAGGTAATTATCTTGTGATTTTTCAGGGAATCTGCTATAGAGGCAGCAGTTGCTCCACGGGGAATTATGATTTCAACCTTTGAATCAGAGTTCTTTAATGGAAGGAACAGGTAATAGAATAGGGCTGCCAGAAAAGATGCTAACAGTATAGCTGAAGCCAGAGAAGTCTTTCGTTTAATCATCTTAGTCATTCGAATCACCAGAATAAAACTATACAGTATATAACCGAGAACAAAAAGGAAAAAAAGAGTTCCCAGCAGCCAGATTCGCGATAAATGCCTCCATATAGACTCAATCATCATTATGAAAATATTATAAATTTAGAGGAAAATAATTCCTGCTCATTTATTTGATACCAAGCTGTTTTAATTTTCTGAACAGTGTTGTTTTGTGTATTCCCAGCTTTTTGGCAGCTTTGGTTTTACACCCCCCGCTATCATCCAGAATCGTTTTCAGATACATCCTTTCCAGCTCTGTGAAAGAGCTAATGCTGGAGAGCGCTTTTGTATCATTTTCTGCAGAAACTTTGCTTTTAATTGAATCCGGCAGATGCTTCAGGGTGATGGTGCTATCTTTGCAGAAAATGAAGGCATGCTCGATGATGTTTTCCAGTTCTCGGATATTTCCGGGGAAATCATAAGATAACAGGGCTTCCATGGTTTGTTGATCTATACCGGTAATGGATTTACCATAACGGTCATTGAACCGCTGGATAAAATATTCTACCAGAAATGGGATATCGCAACGACGTTCTGTAAGTGGAGGCAATTTTATGGTAATCACATTTATCCGATAATAGAGATCTTCTCTGAATTCACCTGAAGCAACCATATCCGAAAGAGATTTATTGGTTGCAGCAATAATCCTGATATCTGCAACACAAGGTTGGGTAGCTCCAAGAGGTTCAAAAACCTTTTCCTGAAGCACACGAAGTAACTTAACCTGCATAGCCGCTGAGATATCCCCGATTTCATCCAGGAAGATAGTCCCCCCTTCGGCCAGTGCGAACTTTCCCGGTTTGTCTTTTTTTGCATCGGTAAAAGCGCCTGCCTTATATCCAAACAGTTCTGATTCCAATAGCGAATCAGGCAGAGCGCTGCAGTTGATGGCTATGAAAGGTTTATCTTTACGGTTACTGAGTTCATGAAGAGATCTGGCAACCAGCTCTTTACCAGTACCGCTATCGCCGCAGATAAGGACTGTTACCGAAGTTTGTGCAATTTCAGGAATAGAATTAAAAATCTGCATCATCTGGGCACTTCGGCTGACCATGTTGTGGAAGCTGGCCTTTTCATAGAGTTCACGCTTCAGTCCGGCAATCAGCGCCTCAGCTCTTGCGGTGGCTTTGCGTTCCTCGATGATTCTGGCTTCCTGTGCTTTTTTCCGTTCTGTGATATCCTGAACCTGAACCAGATAAACCGACAGGGTGGTATCAGGAGATCCGACCGGAGTAATATACCAGTCCAGAAAAAGCTTATCTGTTTTTTCATCATTTCTGCAGAATTCGGTTTCGATATTGATTTTTTCGAAATTAGCCATTTTTTTGAGTTGGTCCTGATTAAAATCAAAAAACTGAAACAGATCTGAAAACTGAGACTTGTCTTCACAAATATTAAACAGCTTACAAAAAGACTGGTTCATATCGATCAGAAAACCATCGGGACTAAATAATGCTATTCCGATGGGTGATTCGGAGTAGATAGTTCTAAACCGTTCCTCGCTGAGACGAAGTTTTTCCTCAGCCAGTACCCGATCTGAAATATCAAAAAAGCAGGTCCGAATGCCGGTAAACTCACCGTTTTTTATAATAGCTGCTGAGCTAAGCAAAGCATAAATGAGGGTCTTATCTTTTTTATAGAGAGCATAGACTGAAGGAGCACTTGTTGCACCGTCAAAAATAGTAGCTACAATCTTATCGAATTTTTCCCTGTATTCTATTGCTATAAGATCTCTAACGCAAACTCCTTTTTCGAATTCACTTTTTGTGTATCCAAACAGATTAAACCCTATCTCATTTACATAGGTCAGATACAGGTTGGTATCCATCTCGCAGATAATGCCTGGAAGCAGATCGGCGGTTTCTTTAAATCGTCTCTGACTCTCCCGCAATTTTTCTTCACTGCGTTTTCTTTCTGTAATGTCCCGCCCGATCCCCTGTATTCCAATAACCTTGTTTTTGTCATAGATTAATCTGGTACTTAATTCCAGCCAGACCGGCACTTTATCGCGGGTATAGGTAAGAATTTCATAGGTAGATGATTTGGAATGACGTAAAAGCTTCTCCTGTTTATGCTTCTCTACCAGATGAAGGAATGCAGGGTCGATGAGGCTGCGGAATTCAAAGTTTTCTATGTCATTACGGCTATAGCCATAAGTTTTCAAAGCCCGGTCGTTTGCAGAGGTTATGAATCCATTTAGATCTACCGTAAAAAGAATATCATTGGCATTTTCATAAAGATCACGGTATCTGCGCTCACTCATCCTCAGGGCGTTCATCACCTGTTTAAAGCTGCTGATATCATGGAAAGAAACCAGAGTTCTGGATGAATTAGGAATCAATGTTCCATTGGCCATCATTTCCAGAATTCTGCCGTTTGCATCTTTTATGCGAAACTGAAATTCTGAAGGTACACTGGAGGGATCCTTATAACGTTGATTAAAAGTCTTTAAGAACCTTTCTAAATCTTCAACCGGAACAAATTCAGTCCATCTCTTTTTACTGATTATCTCTTCTTTGGTGTAGCCGGTTATTTTCTGAACCTTTTGGTTAAAATGTAGTATTGAGGTGTCCTGGTCCAAAAGTACTATTGCGGTCCCGGTGTTTTCAAAAATGGAATTAAAATAGATCTCAAAATCACCAGGAGATTTTATTAATTCACAAAGTGTTGGCAGAGGGTCTTTATTGAGCTGGATTTCATTTATTTTATTTTCTGATGACTGCTTTTCTATCTGTGGATCCGATTCACTCATAATTAATCCTGTGTGCATGAAAGTTAGTACAAATTTAATACATGACAGCTTAATCAGGTTTGTATAAAAATCAGCACAGTTAAATTATTCATTACTAGACCACAAAAAAACAGAATTCTTTTTATTTACCATATCACTTGGATTTAAAAATTAATAGGGTTTAATAATTCAGCGGGGAATTAATAAATGCCCCGGATTTTGCTTGGAAGTTCTAACAAAGGTTTAGAACCCAAATCAAACGATTCAGGCAAAATTTTTATTTGAACCAGTCAAATATTGAAAACCGATGCAGCAACAACTTTTAAGGAAACATGTTCAGATAACTGAAATACAGAACATTTTTAATTCAATTGGCCTGTGGTACGATCTGGTGAGTTGGATAAGCACTCTGGGGATGATAAAGTATTGGCGGCGAGCCACCTCAGAACTTCTGCTTAATCGGGGGCCATTACGGGTTTTAGATCTGGGCTGTGGAACTGCAGAACAGATCATCTCACTTTTCTCAGCCAATGTTCCATTGACTTCGGTTACCGGAATTGATATCTCAGAGAAGATGCTGCAGCTTGCAAGAAAAAAAGTGGCCAGGTATAAGCAGCAGAGTCCCATATTCTTATTGAATGGTGATATGCATTCCCTAAAATTCGAAGATTCCTTTTTCGATGCAGTCACTCTTAGTTTTGGATTATGTTTTTCACCAGACACAGAACAGCTCTTCAATGAATCAGCCAGAGTATTAAAGCAGGATTGTCCACTTATTATTATAGAATTTAACAAGCCCAAAACTTTTGCCACATTCAATCCGTACACTTTTTATATTAATTTCTTTATTCCAGGAACAGGTAGATTAATCTCAGGAGCCAAAGAATCCTTTAAGAAAATTGCCACCCTGATAAATAAGATGCCAGATCAGGAGGTGCTTTTTTCACAGTTGAAATCTGCAGGTTTTCAAAAAATCACCAAA
This sequence comes from uncultured Fibrobacter sp., assembly GCA_964472925.1. Classification (GTDB taxonomy): domain Bacteria; phylum Fibrobacterota; class Chitinivibrionia; order Chitinivibrionales; family Chitinispirillaceae; genus JAAYPC01. Next base: position 15,546 of record CAYYNL010000066.1, read on the forward strand.
TATCAACTGTTTCCAGGCTTTGTTACTCAATATAGTGCAAAAAAACGCACTGTTTGAAACTGTTTAATCTTCCTGTGTTTTTATTCAACAGGATTTACATGAATTTTAATTTTTCTGCGATTGCTCCACTACATACTGACAAAGGAATCTGGTTTCTCTTCAAAGACAATGCTCTGTTAGTATCTAAAGCCAATAGTTCCATACCTGTTTTCAGCGAAGAACAGATCTCTAAATCAGACCTTAAATTTATAAACTATCTGGGTACATGCGACTCTGTCCCCTGTTTTACCGCTGCTTTAAACACGAATACTATCTCAGCAGACTATCATACTCAGGACTTGCTGACATTATACCGTTCACAGGACTCTATTGATGCAGATATGTTTAATATTGCATTCAAAGCTTATGAAATATTGAACTGGGACAGGACCCATCAGTATTGCGGACAATGTGGTTCTCTGATGAATAGAAGCTCCATTGATTTCTCCAAGATCTGCCCTGGTTGTGGTCTTCAGTATTATCCCAGAATCTCGCCGGCAATAATTACTGCTGTTATAAAGGAAAACAAGATTCTCCTGGCCCGTCATCCCCGCTCTGAAATTTTCAGTGTTCTGGCTGGTTATGTGGAAGCAGGAGAAACTCTGGAAGATGCAGTCCGCCGTGAAGTAATGGAAGAGGTAAATATAGAAGTCAAAAATATCCGCTATTTTGCCAGTGAGCCCTGGGTTTTCTCTCATGCCCTGATGGTAGCTTATACAGCAGAGTACCAAAGTGGAGAGATCAAAGCCGATGGTAAAGAGATCGAAGAAGCAGCCTGGTTCAGTGCTGAGGAGATACCACAAAGAATTCCTCGTAAAGTCAGCATCTCCCGGAAATTAATTGATTGGTTCATAAACCGTAACATTGAGAAATGAGTCTTACCTGTTTATCATGAGTATCGAAATTTGTCAGCAACTTTCATTACCAATAGTCAGCTACCTTTCGTTTGAAGAGATTATTGCCATAAAGAAAATTGATGGCTTGTCAGTCAAATTCAGTACCAGACTTAAAAGAGGCTGGTACCTAAATATTAACCGCCATAGTGGCAAGCGGGTCTTAACTATTCCCCATTATATGAAAAACGCTCCATCAGAAATAAAGATCTCTCTTGTCGAGTGGTCACTTCTTCTGAAATCTTATAAAAAGAATACATTAGTTAACCTGCAGAAAAAGGCTCTTGAAAACAAGATTCAATCTTACATCAGCAGCCTGTCTGCTGATGTTTATAGTTCTACTGTGGATACATCCCGACTTGAGAAACAGACAAAAGGGGTCTGCTATGATCTGAGGGAAGTTTTCGACAGCATTAACAGTACATATTTTCATAACAGCGTGGAAGCATCTTTACGATGGGGTTCGCCCTGCTCACTCACCTCTTATCAGACTGTAAAAATGGCAAAGAATGGTAAACAAGTAAACCTCATCACCATTGCAGGAGTTTATAATCACCCGGATGTCCCAAAGTTTGCATTGGATGCTGTGATGTATCATGAGATGTTGCACATAGTAGTACCACCATACAAAAAAAATGGAAGAAGAGTCATTCACAGTCCTGAATTCAAGCGCATGGAACGTCAGTTTCCTTTTTTTGAACAATGGTGTGAATGGGAGAAACTGTGTCTGAGAGCCCTGGCCATAAATATGAAAAAAGAGAGAGATTTAGACTATGGTAGATTTTAAGCTGATTCGGATGTTTGTCTAATTAGAAAACTATTTTGAATAGTTATTTATTGGAAGAATATACCATGTTACAAAAGTAATGGAGAATAACTATGCAGGACCCCAAAAAAAACAGTAACTCTGCACAGGATTTTCGTTGTACCGACATAACCGCTTATCGCCCCTTAAGCGATTCTGAACGTGAAATACTGGTAAAAAACGGTAATAGCGCTCAGTCCTGGGAACTTATCCGAGTCCACGAATATTTTAATCCTAGATTGGTCTGTCAGTGCCGTTTTTTTGGTGAGATTTACATTGGTGCTCTTAAAGAAGGCTTTAATGAACATGAGGGATTCTCTTTACCTATAGGTATTTATAACAGCACTATTATAAATTGTGCTATTGGCCATTATTCTTCAATTAATTTACTGCATTATTGTTCAAACTATGATATCGGCAGTCAAGTGATAATACATAATACCGGTGAAATCAGTTGTGATAAATCCGCCCGGTTTGGAAATGGAAGCATATTTCCCGGGGATCTTTCCCAGAATTACCGCTGGTTACATCTTGTAAATGAGACTGGAGGAAGAAAAGTTCTTCCGTTCAGCTCGATGAACTGCTCAGACGCTTACATCTGGGTTAAAAATTCTCACGATCAGTTGTTGATCGAACGATTGAAGGAGATTACCAATCAAACATGTCAGGATAAGATAAGATGCAGAGGAGTCATCGGTCATGAGGTAGTGGTTAAAAATGTAAAATCAATAAATAATTCCATTATCGAAAACAGTGCAATCATAGAGGGCGCCGGAAAAATAAACAACTGCACAATTCTCAGCGATGATCTTGAATCAACACTTATTGGAACTGATGTAATTCTGAACGATTCTATTATTGGTTATGGTAACCAGATTCAATCTGGCACACAGCTTCATTCTGTTCTTACCGGAAACTGCGTAAACATTTCTCAGGTGTCCAGAATCAGTCATTCTTTTATAGGTGATAATTCTGCAATTGCCTGCTGCGAAATAGCTCACAGTTTCATATTTCCTTCTCACGGACAGCATCACAATAACTCATTTCTCATTGCAGCCCTGATTGGTGGCCAGAGTAATATCGCTGCTGGTGCCACTATCGGTTCCAATCATAATTCCCGAATGAATGATGGTGAAATCTGGGCCTCAAGAGGATTCTGGCCGGGTTTATGTACCAGTTTCAAGCACAACAGCCGCTTTGCATCTTATACAATGTGTGTAAAGGGTGATTACCCCAGTGAGCTCGATATACCATTTCCATTCAGTCTCATTATCAATGATCCATCCCAAAACACTCTTCTTATAATACCGGCTTACTGGTTTTCAAATAATATGTACTCGATTATGCGCTCACGTTATAAATTTCCCAAAAGGGACAAACGCATTCATTCAAATCAGATTATTGAACACGATCCTTTTGCTCCAGATACTGTTGAGGAGATTATGGCTGCCATCTCGATTCTTGAGCAGTATACCGGCAGAGAGTGGTTCAAACAGAATAACAAGACCGACATTTCCTCTTTGGAATGCGAAAAAAAAGGAAAAGAATTATTCCAAAACGGCAGCTATTGCCCTGAGCAGATCCAGATACAAAAAAACACCATTGAAAAAGGAAACCGTCCGGTGGTCATTATCAAACCAGCGCAAGCCTGGAAAGTTTATCAGGATATGATTTGCTGGTATGCAGTAAAGACACTGTCAAGTTATCCCGAATCTGACAAGCTGAATATTTCGGAGCTTATGTCCAGACCCAGAGTTAAAGAGTGGATAAATCTTGGTGGTCAGATAGTGCGTAAGACCGATTATCAGAATATTATCTCAAAAATCAAGAACACCAAAGAAATAAAATCATGGCATGATATTCATCAGCTTTACATTGACTACCAGAATGGATATGAGACTCTGAAGTTTCATCATGCTGCAGCACTTCTCTCCTGCTTTATCTGTCCAGACAAACCTGTTCATACACAGTATATTTCGCTGCTGAAAAGGGGTGCAGAAGTTGGTAAATGGATTGCCCGGCAAACCAGGACATCACGTAATAAAGACTATACCGACAAATTCAGGTCAATGGTTTATGAAAGTACAGATGAAATGCAGTCGGTACTTGGCAGTATTGATGAAGACAGCACTATCGAAACTATTGAAAAGGAGAGTAAAGAGCTGACCCAAAAAGTAGAAAAGATAATTAGTGCTTCAGTCTGAGTGTGAACTGTGCTAAATAACTTATATCAAATCGGAAAAAGTAAAACTACTATCAAAACAATACTTAATCAGAAACGATCTGAAAAAAAATATCTAAACAGTGAAAAATAACTCTCATTCTTCAGGGCATTTCTGATTCTTTTTCGATTTTTCTGATTTTCTACAAGTTATTTGTTTCAATACCTGAGTAGTTCGTTAAAAAAAGGATGAAAAATGGACATAATAGATTTTCATACGCACATATTTCCAGATGATCTTGCTGACAGGGCAATCTCTTCTCTTATGGCAAAATCACCGGAAGTCGTAAATCACACCGATGGAACCATAAGCGGGCTTCTTGAATCGATGGAAAAAAGCGGTATTAAGCATTCAGTTGTTTTACCTGTAGCCACAAAACCTTCGCAAGTACCTGTAATAAATCAGAATTGTCTGCGACTCAGATGTAAACAAATTACAGCATTTGGAGCTCTTCACCCGCATACCCCCAATGTTGAACAGGAGATCGCGTTTCTTAAAGAAAACAATATCCCAGGTATCAAGTTTCATCCAGAATATCAGAATTTTTATGTGGATGACAGAGCATTATTTCCTGTCTATGAGCAAATTTCTGCAGCAGGCTTACTCGTAGTATTTCATGCAGGAAAGGATCCGGGACCGTTTACCAGTGATCATGCTCTCCCCTGCTCTCTTAAGAAAGTTCATAAAAATTTCCCTTCTTTGCGAATAGTTGCAGCTCACATGGGCGGATGGAAGCTATGGGACGAGGTTGAGCAACATCTTTGTGGCTTGCCAGTGTTTCTGGATACTTCAGCAGTTTCGGATTACATTTCTGAGGAACAGTTCAAAAGAATACTCAATAAACATGGAGCAGAAAACATTCTTTTTGGAACCGATTCGCCATGGTTTGATCAGTATCAGATGATAAAATGGATAGACAGCCTTGATTTGAGTTATTCCATAAAGAGCCTTATTTTCTCTGAGAATGGAAAAAAACTGCTCACTTTAGCAGATTAGGATTAAATATTGGGTAGATAGATTTGTCTTTTTTTCCATAATGAAGCAAAATCTCATCGGTATGGTGAAGTCTGCGGGCGATTTCGCGGGCGATATTAAGAATGAGTAATGAAAAAAGAGATTTATCTGTATCAAAAATTTTCATCAGAACCTGTCTGCTTAAAACTAGCAATGTAGCATCTTCAGTTACAACGGCAGAAGCGCTATGATCCTGAATACCAATCACCGAGGCTTCTCCGATACAATTTCCAGGACCAAATTCAGATAAAACAATCGGATCATCACTTCTGAGCCCCAATACTATGGTTATTTTGCCACTAAGTATAATAAATATTTCTGTTGCCGGTGTTGCCTCCTGAAGAATTATTTCACCGACTTTTACTTCAACAACTGTGCAGTTCTCAAATATTGCTCTGACTTGCGAATCACTGAACCCGGAGAATATGGTAACATTTTTAATAATCGGCAGGATATTTTCTATCGAAAATGCCCGATTTTGCATACCAATCCCCTTTTAATAAAGTAGAAAAGACTCTGCTTCCCTTAAACAACATTTTTTTTATCTGTATTGATTTGTTATACAGATTGGGCAAGTGGTATTTTTCTAATCTAAGTCTTATTCCGAAAAAGATCAGAAAACATGTTATGATCTTATCTTCTATTCTATATTATTCCAAATCATTAGCCCTCATCAAACAGGAACAATGCCTAATTTGATTCATATACTCTTTTTAAATATATATCCAATTATATTATCACGGTTACGAATTTACCATCTATATGGTTAAAGAAAATCAATAGTTTTTTTTCAGAAGGATCATTTTCTCCATGAATTTTTTTCGTTCTGTTTTTTTATGGACAATCTGGAATCTTTTCTCAGTTCCCTTTGTAAAAACATATATAAAATACCATTACCGGTTTTCGAAAGCTGACAAGAAGCAAAAGTTCCCAAAAGCGCCTTTTATAGTTATAGCTAACCACGGGACATTTTTCGATCCATGGATGATTGGAGGTTATTCCCATCAACCATTAAGTTTTATGGTTAACGATGATGGCTTCAGAGGGAAAAGCTTGTCTGCATGGTACCTGAGAAGCATCGACTCTATTCCTAAAAGGAAGGGTGCCACCGATTTTAAAGCCATGAAAGCAACTATTGAACGTCTTCATAATAAAAAGGCTGTCTGTATATTCCCTGAAGGACAAACAACCTGGGATGGAGAAACCCAGCTGCTTTATAGGGGAATCGAGAAGATTATCAAGAAGATCAACTGTCCATTAGTGATGGTCAGACTGCAAGGCAATTTCCTCACCAAACCCTGGTGGGCCAATTCACTACGCAAAGGAAGAATACTGCTTCATTTCAAAACTCTTAAAAAAGCGGATATTGAGCAGCTCAGTTCTGATGAACTCTTTAATGTCATTAAATCCTACATTTATCAAAATGATATAAAAGATCCTGAGAATGCATCAGTTCCTTTTACCGGAGTTAAACTGGCCGAGGGTCTCGAACGTTTTGTATGGATCTGTATGCACTGCGGAGCTGAAGATACATTGATTACCAGTGAGAATACTATCAGATGCACTTCCTGCAACGGTTCCTGGGATATTGATGCCCATTGCAGACTTACCCCCGGTAATCCATCATTTAGCTGCCTGCCAGATCTCAAAGACTGGTCTGATATGCACAAAGAAAGAGTTCAGGAATTTCTCTCCAACAGGGGAAATGAACTAACCAGAAACAGCGATGTTACACTTCAGACAGAAAACAATGAACATGTGTTTGAAAATAAAGAGAGTGGGACCCTGATTCTCTCCAGAAAAGAACTCCTGTTCGAGACCGGGACTTCCACTTTACGCTGGCCGACAAAAGAGATCACTGATTATGTGATTCAAAAAAAGGATATATTTGAATTTAGGCACAATGCCAACTATTACCGATTCATGTTCAATAAAAAGAGCCCAATGAAATGGATCTTTTATTTCAGGTATCTTAATGACTACTCTATATGTGAAAAACAAGGGTATTATTGATTCGCATTTTCTGAAATCATCTGCTCCTGTCTGGCAAGATCGCTTATCCTTCTTACGAATTCTGTTTTGGCATCAGTATAGCCATCCCTGCCGTTTCTATATTTTATGGCCAGCATCTTTTTGAGCTCCCCATATTGTGTTCTTACTGATAAAGCGATCCACCATAA
>CAYYNL010000067.1:0-22610 GCA_964472925.1 uncultured Fibrobacter sp.
TTAAAATTTAACAGATCTTTACGGAAGATCCTTACTGGAAACGTTGCAAGTGGCTGTTTCACCTATATTGGGGTATTCTCTGCTTAAAGGGGGCCAGTTTTAATGGAACAGAGGCCTCCTTAGTATTAATGACTATTGCATATAACTTCATGAGTTTGTTCCGTCAGGTGGTTATGTCAGATAAGATTATGCACAGATTATCAACACTGAGATATAAATCATTTGCAATACCATAACTAAGAGAAGGGTGCCAAGAGATCAATAATTAAGATGGCGATTCAGGTGAAGCGTCAATTATGGATTCAGAAATTATGGGATAGTTCTCAAGGGCTTCAAAACTCAGCACCGCCTAATAGACAATTTATGTTTAATATGATACGCGACTGCATCCACCCCGACTGCGGAAATTAGGATGTTTTTCCTTGATATTTTATTTTCATTCATAAATTGTTTACCATTTTTCCTTATTTACCTCCGTGCTCACGATGAGCGCTCCCAACCAATGGGATAATGGACACAAACACTTAGCAAGCTATACTTTTGAAAAATTAACGGCGTAACGTTGCAATGAGACGTTTTGGATTTAACATTAACGATAGCGCATCTTTAATATTTGTGCATACAATTTGTGCTGCAACGATTGTTTCAAAAGCTGCTCCTTCTTTTTGTATGACTGCTATTGAAAGTGCTGCTTCTTTCATCATTAAACAGTCATTTCTTCCATTACCTATACATGCAACTTTAGAATTGTCAAGTTTGGTAATATACCCGGATTTAAAAATATCCTGTTTTTCAGGTGGTGCAATTGTGATAGAAACATTTAGTCCACTTAATTGTGACATAATAGATCCATACGTGTCAGCAGTGAGTATATGAACGTTTACCAGTTCAGATAATTTATGAAGCACTTTTAAAACTCCATCTATAACCATACCGTCTTCTGCAAGAGTCCCGTTGAAATCAAGCACAAGGTGCTCTATCTGTAATGTTTTCGATCCTGGGATTTCAATTTTTATCATTTTTTATTCTTTATTTTTTAAGGTAACGAACATAATCATTGAAACTGCTATCCATTGCTACTGTTTTTTTCCAAATAAAATGAGGTATGTGCCAATAAATAAAGGATAACTGCTTTGATGCTTTTTCAATAGAAGAATTTTCAACTTTCAATCTCCAGGATGCACAGAAAAGACCTGAACGATCTGCTCCCCCCTGGCAATGTACAAGAAGTGGTCTGGTGAGTGCTAACGATACATTCATGATGCTGTCAATTTTTTCCGGTGCGACATAAATTGTCGCTGAAAGTCGAATGTCAATATGAAATATACTATCTTTTTTCATTACAGCCATCTCTTCGTCATACCACTTTGAACCATGTGATGCGCCCCGTAAATTGATCACTGATTTTATTCCATATTTTTTGATATAATGATCAAATTGAGTTTTTGATAGCTGCCCGGAACGGTATAAGCTACCTGGTGTAACTTCATGAAAATTGCCGCATCCTGAAAGTAACGTAATGCTAATTACAATCATTACTATTTTTTTTGTAACCGGTTTTAATATCATAATACTAAATCTTCCAATGTAAAAATTTTATCCATATGTCTTTAACTGGTTGCTGGAAATGAGAAGCTATCGAAAGAAATGCCTCAAAATAAAAACGAAGTTGATTAAAAAACAAGGCTGTATCCAATCGTAAATTACACGATTCGCATAGCCAGGTTAAAGATAGCCCAGGGCATTTTGATATTTGGGTGGTTCCTGCAAATAAAGATTATTTCCTCTGCAATCTATTGCTACGACCAGCGGGAAATCTTTAATCTCTAATTTGTAAATTGCTTCCGGGCCCAGATCTTCATAAAGTACAGGTTCACACTTTTTGATGCACTGAGAAAGAAGTGCACCGGCACCTCCGACAGCAGCGAAATAGGTACAGTGGTATTTGATAAATGCATCTATGACCTTGTCACTGCGATTGCCTTTTCCAATGATACCGGTAAGTCCTGTTTGGGAAATGAGCGTCGGGGTGTACCTGTCCATTCTTGAACTGGTTGTGGGACCTGCGGCACCGATAACATGACCCGGAGATGCTGGAGTGGGACCTGTATAATAGATAATTTGTTCAGACAAATTCAGAGACAGTTTTTCAGATCGCTTTATAACATCAAAAAGTCTTTTATGAGCTGCGTCACGTGCAGTAAAAATAGTTCCGCTTAAAAGTATCTGGTCTCCGGCCTGTAGCAATCCGGAGATGTCTCTGGTAAATGGAGTTGAGATTGATTTCATAGTAATACCGATTTAATCAGAGTGTGACTGTTGCCTGCCGGGCAGCATGACAATTAAGGTTGACTGCGACTGGCAGAGAAGCTATATGGCAGGGATAGGTTTCTATGTGCACCGCAAGAGCAGTCGTTGTTCCACCCAGCCCCTGGGGACCGTTTCCGCAGCAATTGATCCTATAAAGCAATTCCATTTCAAGCTCTTTGTATCTTTGGTCTGGATGTGAAGATCCTGCTATGCGAAGCAGAGCTTTTTTTGCCAGAAAAGAAGCTTTGTCAGCAGTTCCGCCTATGCCTACACCTACTATGAGCGGGGGACAGGGATTACCACCTGCCTTAATGACTGTATCAACTACAAAATCGATTACTCCCTCTTTGCCATCAGATGGTTTGAGCATTTTCAGGGCACTCATGTTTTCGCAACCACCACCTTTTGGAAGAATCGTTATGGTGAGTTTGTCACCTGGTACGATTTCCAGAGAAATGACTGCGGGTGTGTTGTTCCCTGTATTTTTCCTGTCAAATAAAGGATCATTTACAATCGAATTTCTGAGATATCCTTCCTTGTAGCCTTGCTCAACACCACAATTAATAGCCTGAAAAATTGTACCTTCTGAGATAGCCAGTTCCGCTCCCATAGTGACAAAGAATACCGCAAAGCCGGTATCCTGACAAATAGGAATGTGCTCCGAGGCAGCAATATTTGCGTTTTTAATGCACTGATGGAGTATATCTCTTCCGGTCGGAGATTTTTCGGTGTGCGCAGAATTTTGTAATAACTGAAGCACATCTGCGGGTAGATGGTAAGCAGCTTTAATGCAGAGATCACTCACTGCCTTGACTATGGTTTGGAAAGGTATTGTCCTCATAATTTATTAGCGGCGGCGATTTTTTCACAAAGTTTTTCGAGTTGCTTTCTGTATGCATTTATTCCTATGGGATTTCTGGCTACACCGGTTTCCATAGCTGCTTTAGCAACAGCAAGACTTTCTTCAATTAAAACGCGTTGGTCCATTGGTTTGGGAATAATGTAATCAGGGCCAAAAGCAAGTGATTTCAGTCCATAGGCATCAAGAACAGATTGAGGAATATCACTTTTTTGGGCCAGATCGGCTAGAGCATAAGTTGCTGCAATTTTCATTTCTTCATTAATGATAGAAGCTCGTACGTCTAAAGCGCCTCTGAAGATGAAGGGAAATCCAAGGACATTATTGACCTGGTTAGGGTAATCGGAGCGACCGGTGGCCATGATCAGATCTTTTCTGGCTGATACTGCATCAGGGTAGCTGATTTCCGGGTCAGGGTTTGCCATAGCAAAAATAATCGGTCTGTCAGCCATTGCTTTAACCATTTCAGTGGAAACCAGACCGCCACTGCTGAGACCTGCAAAAAGATCCGCTCCTTCCATAGCATCCATCAAAGTACGTTTAGATGTCGCTTGAGCAAAAGGCTCTTTGTAGATGTTAATACCTTCTTTGCGCCCCTTGAAAAGCACACCTTTACTGTCTACCATAAGAATGTTTGATGGTTTTACTCCAAGTTTGATATATAGCTTTGCACAGGAAATTGCTGCAGCTCCTGCACCGGAGAAAACTACTTTTAATTCTGAAAGAGATTTATCCTGAAGTTTTGCAGCATTTAAAAGGGCTGCTCCGGAGATAATAGCGGTACCATGCTGGTCATCATGGAATACCGGAATATTCATTATCTTCTTTAATTTTTCCTCAATAACGAAGCATTCTGGAGCTTTTATGTCTTCCAGATTAATACCACCAAAGGTTGGTTCCAGCCTGGAGATAATTTTAACCAGTTCTTCGGGATCTTTTTCATTAATTTCAATGTCGAAAACATCGATATCTGCAAAACGTTTAAAAAGGATTCCCTTTCCTTCCATCACAGGTTTTCCAGCCAAGGCACCTATGTCACCCAGTCCAAGAACTGCTGTGCCATTGGAGATGACCCCAACCAGATTCCCCTTAGCTGTAAAACGATAAGACGAATCGGGATCTTTGACGATTTCCCGGCATGGTTCAGCTACTCCTGGTGTGTATGCCATGGAGAGATCTTTCTGAGTACGACAGGGTTTTGAAGCGATTACCTCGATTTTGCCTTTTCTGCCCTTCTCATGATATTCCAGTGCTTCCTTTATCATACAAAAATCTTTCGGTTAATAGTGGAACAGTCCCAGAAAATAGATCATAAAGTTCGTTTAATAAAGCATAAATATTCATTTTTATCACGCCCAGATCGGACGATTGTTACTGCAGGTTTTTATTTAAAAGTATTGTATTCAGCGAAAAACACTTTTTTTATACTATACTGCTTTCTTTTAACATGACTCACTTTGAATTCCTTAGGCTTATCAACCAGAAGTTCATTGTCACATCACCTGCTGTAGATATGACCTTCCCGATTCTACATACGCATTCCATCATTTTTCGGTATTCAGAACTGCTGCGAAGGGTTAAGTAAAACATCTGTATCAACACCAAACAATCGTCAGGCAATCAGGTCTCAAATTATTCTTTGTGATTTTAGTGTGGCATGGTAATTAAGAGGGAAAAGCCTCCTATAAACATATTATTTTTTATGGACAAAAAAAATAAGATTGGTAGAATAGAGTAATAAGATTTAATGATATTATAATTAAATCTTTATATAGCTTAATACTTGTTTTGAGCAAACGCATGTAAATTTAAGCATTGGCTTAAACACTTTTTTGTGGGAGAACCTAAAAAATACTTTATGGCAGAAGATAATAATATATATTGAACTTAACTTTACACTAATCACACACCTTTTCACCACTATATAGGAGGTAGACGTATGAACGTCAGGTTGTTGCTCAATGCTGTCTTATTATGTGTATTACCTTCATTTTCACAGTATCTGGTTGATGTTGTTCCTGGCTCTTTGGGGGTTGCTTCAATGCAGGCAATTGGTGATTCGTTGTATCTGAATTGTTCCAACGCAGAGGGTCAGGGTTCTTTGGCTGTTGTCAAAAACGGGGTGTTAAAAATTGTACAAACCGAACAAAGCAATATCAGCGGCCCCATAGAATTTACTGTTTTTAATAACGATGTTTATTACTGCTTCAATGGCAATTCATACGAAACTCCGGGATCGTGCATGAACGCTTTATGGAAAACATCTGGAATTTCTTTTGCCAATAAAGTTGTAGCAGAAAAAGTGGGAGAACCAGTAGTCATCGATGATTTTATATACTTCAGAAAGTATGATTCTTTATCAGGTTATGAGCTCTGGAAATATGATGGAGTAAACGCCAGTATAGTAGCGGATATGGTGGCTGGTACTGGTGATTTTTATCCTGCTCATATAACTGTTTTCAATAAAAAGCTCTATTTTATGGCTAATCACCCTGCATACGGTTTTGAGCTCTGGACATCCGATGGGACCCAGACTGGAACTTATTTATTAAAAGATATCTGGCAGGGCGATAACGGATCAGACAGTGCATGTACTTCTGTATTTAAATTTATAGAGTATAATAAACATTTTTATTTTCTGGCCAATGATGGTATCCATGGATTGGAGTTATGGTATTCTGATGGTACTTCAGAAGGAACCACTTTACTAAAAGACATACTTCCCGGTGCTGCTTCCGCGTTCAGAAATGGATTTTCCCCACTTTTTTGTGTTTTCAACAATGAACTTTATTTTGTACCTGATTCGAATGCAAATGGAAAAGAACTCTGGAAAACTGATGGTACCACCAGTGGTACTGTTATGGTGAAAGATATAAATCCTGGACCTAATGGTTCAGACATTACTGAGCTGCAAGTAAACAATGGTTATCTTTATTTTAATGCCAATGATGGATTTCATGGAAAGGAATTGTGGCGTACAGATGGAACACCGGAAGGTACGGTTATGGTTCTTGATTTGCAGCCGCAAATTTCAGGTGAGATAAATAGCAATCCAAAAGAATTTACTAGCTATAACGATGGTAAGCTTTATTTTATATGTAAGAAATCAGTGGAAAACAGGTATTGTGATGAAGCTGAAGGCTGTTCACTACTTGTCACCGTCTCGCTTTATCGCACCGATGGAACAGCAGAAGGAACTGAAAAAGTATTTGATTTCCCGGCTGGTGAGGTTTTTGACTCCAATCACCTGATTACCTCTACAAATCATGGCTTGTATTTTAGAAGTATCATTGGCAATAATAGCTACTTATTATGGCTTCATGATGATAAGCCGCTTGGTTTCACCAGCGCCACATTTGCACCGGTGAACAGGGCATTTACTGCTCAGACAGTGGATTCTACAAATTATGGATCTCTGAAAGTCTATTCCTATGAGGAACAAAACAATAATTATTGTCAATCCAATCCCAGAATTCGTGTAGTTAATTCAGGATCTACGCCAGTTTCCGACTTTAAAGTTGAGTATTACTTTACTGTAGAAAATGGAAATACTCCAATCCTTGAAAAATACTATGTCGGGGACTGTTCTGTCTATTTGGTTTCTACTGGTGGGTCTGGCTATAAAATCGTTTATGATTATACTGGGAAAACCATTCAACCAGGTCAGAGCCTTCCTGATCTCGCTGGTACAGTTGTAGGGCTTCACTATCCTGATTATTCAACATTTGATAAAACCAATGACTATTCCAACAATCTTTATGGCGCATTTTCAGAAAATAATCACATTTGTATTTACTCTCAATCAGGTACTCTAATCTACGGAATTCCACCTTATTCTACTACCCCTATTAACCAACCTCCAGTAGTAGTGATCGCCGATTCAATGCATTTAATCGATAGCATGGGAGATGGTGAAATTGTTTTACTGAATGTTTCTCAATGCTATGATACTGATGGAAACATTGTCAGTTATGAATGGTATGATAATGGTACACTGATAACAACCTATAGATCAGATTATGTAACTTTTTATGAAGGAGTTCATGAAGTTATTCTGAAAGTCACCGATGATGATGGCGCAATTGCTGCCGATACTATGATCATCAAGGTTGAACTAACTGTCAATCGAGTCACATTCTATCGAATGAGCTATATGATTGAGAGATGGTTTCCAGTTGTTATAGAGTATATCGTTCCGCAAAAGGATGATGGGGCAGTAATTCGTTATACACTTCATAGAAGCTATGGTGATACTACCGATACACTTAATGGTTCTAAGGGATATCATAAGGTAATGTTCTATTGGACTAAAAATTTCTGTGGTGGAGTTGGACCGTGGGCCATAACTTTTGAAGTAAACGGGGTTGTAACCGATACTGTATATATACGGTTTGTTAGTAACTATTAAGGGAATAAGCTTTTCAACAAGGCTGGAGCCACTGGAACCTACTTAGATAATAGTTCCTCCGGCTCTGCCGGATGGTACCAGTTTTAAGCCATTGCTGTATAAGCGGCTAATGAATTACCTCCAGTGGTGAGAACAATCAATAAGACCAAAAAGGGGGTAAAAATCAGCCGCTTTATAAAAACTTATTCACTCTGTTTAAGTATGCAGATATTACCTAATCGTGCGATTCTTTTTTACGTGTTCAGCTTCGATCGCTTTGTTTATCGGTTCAGAAATATTTCGCCCATACAATTTTCCATAGTGTAAGGTTGTTTGCATCGGATACATTCGCTTAAAAAGAACAACAGTGATAACAGTATACATTAGTATTAAATAGCTATGTATTTCCACAAATATCGATTTAATACGAACCATCTGTTATATAGGTTGGATGTTTATGTATAAACCATCTCCTTCTTTTTCTTTCTCCTTATCATTATCAGATTACAGTCGATCGGTTCAGTTATAATCATCATAAGAATTATGTTCCTGTTCATTACCTTTATTTATATTGATAATCTTTCGTTAAAAACAAATCTCATTGGAGGGCACATGTTAAAACGATTAATTCTGATATGCATTGTCCTTGCATTCAGTGCTTCTGCACAATTTTATCCTTATAATTCGCGTATAGAGTCTCTGGCTGAAACTTTCATTATTGATGATATTAATGATGTGCTTCGCTATGCTGCTTACATGAAAAATTATAAGGATAATCTTCAGGTTACATTCACCAGTCCCATAATCGGAATTAAAGCAATTGAGGATAACCTACGATTGGGCGTTATTGGAAACAGGGGTTTAATGTTGAGTCAGCACTTTGCTCAAAATTTTTACTCTACTGCAGTCCCCTTTGTTAATGAATCAATTCAGATAGTTCCTGATATTTCGATAAGTAATCAATGGATTCCCCACGCAATTTTAGGTGTTGAAGCTGGGATTCTGACATTGGGTTTTGATCTGTTTTTTGAATACGCCTCTTCAAGATACAACTACAAAGATTCTGTGCTGGAAACTACTGCGTCTGCATCTATTCATAATCCCGGTTTTTTGGCTTCAGCTTTATTTGGTGAGGATCTTCAATTTGCCGCGAAGTTTGGTTTGGCGTTTCCCAGGATTTCAGGGAAAATTGAAAGTGGTAACAGTACTGCTGAAGCAAAATCTGACAAAGGGGCTTTTCTGGAGTTTGGTGGAGAAGCAGAGATTCCTATCAGTGCTGTTAGACTTTCAGTAGGAGTAGATCTTATTCTGGAGAAATATGCATTCGAATTTTCTCAGGAAGCCCCTCCGGCATCCAAAGTAACTGAAACCACCGATGAATTTGCAGATACCAGAACTGCAATTTATGCCGGAGTACATGGCGGTGTATTTACCAACGGACTCTGGGCTGCACAATACACTTTAAATCTTTTGGGGCATACCTCTGAAGATGAAGATAATAAGACCAAGGAACGTCAAAGTGAGTTTATACATACTTTTTCAGTATGCTTGGAAAATGGATGGGATAACTTATGGTTCTTTGATAAGGTTTATGCCCGTGGTGGAATGAGAATGAATTTGAAAACCCCATCCACTTACAATGAGGCGGGGAAGGCTGAGACAAAGACTAAATCCCAGACCGAATTCAGCCAGTTGACCCCTTCTGTTGGACTGGGTATTCAAAAAGGTGTGTTTACTCTGGATCTCAATATTAACCTGGGAAAATGGGATAATCTGGTAACCGGACCTCAGGTTAGCAAAGTTACTGCCGGATTATTATTTTAAAAATTCTGATATTATCTTTTGTAAAATTAAAGGTCCTCTTATCTGAAATGATAAAAGGACCTTTTTTAATGGCTTTGCCTGATCATAATAGTTTTGATTCAAAATCGTTTTGCTTTTTTGCTAAGCCAATCAGGTGTTTCGACTTTATCACCTTGTCAATAAAGCCTTCGACACCGCAGCGAATGATTAATAATTATTGACTAGTAATTTGATATCTGGATATCGTCATAATCTGCTATAGCTTCAGAATCGGTATTATCTGCATCGCTTAGAAGACCGATTACTTCCACTTCTGGAGGATTTTTACCAAAAAAACGGTGGTAATCATCCTTTATGTTCACTTTCTGGGTAATCCATTGACCTTTTTTTTCTGTGCCACTTCTTAAAACCACAATGCGTACTCTGCTGTTATAGGGACTATTGGTGATGGTACCTGGTGGTAGTGTACTGCTCCATACATATTTAATGATGTCATTGGATTTGAACTTACCCTTAAAAATGACATAGATTCCGGCACCACTGTCGTTTTTATTTCTTTTTGTCTCATCTCCGCCAGAAGGGAGCTGGTGGATTCGCCATTTCCATGAAAGAAACGGGTAAAGTTCAACGGAGAAGTTATGTTTTTTGCCAATACTGGTACAACCGCCTTCAGTTTTTACCCGCAGAAATTCTTTATTCATTTCTTTTTGTATGGAGAACATGGAGATATCTTTTCTACTGGGATGCCATCCAGTAGGAAGATTTTCCATGGAGGGGTCTATCACAGAGAAGGTATCGATTATCTGTTTTCTGTTTGAATTAAGGTTATGGGCTTCGGCAGTTGAGAACAATGGAAGCAGGATTAAACCGGTACTGACTAATGTGGACAAAAAAGAGTTCATAAATAAGTACCTCCAATGGCAGCAGGTCTGTATCATTTAGGCCTCTATAATTTCGATAAAGTGTTGAATATATTGTAGATAGCATGTTAATGACTATTTTCACATTCATATTATTATCTTACGGTACAAAGGTATCTTCTTTCCATAATAGCCGCCAAATCGTATCTTTAGAAATTGTCCCGTCAAATCATATTAAGAACAACATCCGGAAAATCATAATTTTTGAGAGGAGTTCTTCGTGGCAAAAAAGAGCAATATTGGCGAAGAGGCAAAAAGCAGAAACAGTGCATTGGACCAGGCGGTTAGTCAGATCGAAAAAACACATGGTAAGGGTTCGATAATGCGTCTTGGTACTGCAAGTCTTCAGGTTGACACACCTGTGATCTCTTCCGGAGCGCTCTCACTGGACCTGGCTTTGGGGGTTGGCGGATTTCCCAAGGGAAGAATAATAGAAATTTATGGGCCAGAGTCATCCGGTAAAACCACTCTGGCACTTCATGCAATAGCCAATGCCCAGAAAAAGGGAGGAATTGCCGTATTGATCGATGCCGAATATGCATTCGATGCGGCGTATGCAAAAAATCTGGGGGTTGATATAGACAATCTGCTGGTCTCTCAGCCCGACACTGGCGAACAAGCCCTTGAGATTGCAGACACGCTGGTACGAAGCGGAGCGGTAGATATTATAGTTGTAGACAGTGTCGCAGCGCTGGTTCCTGCCGCTGAAATAGAAGGTGATATGGGTGATAATCATGTGGGATTGCAGGCGAGGCTAATGTCTCAAGCCCTTCGCAAACTGACTGGTATCATTTCAAAATCAAAAACCTGCCTTATTTTTATTAATCAGCTTCGTATGAAAATCGGTGTGATGTTTGGTAACCCTGAGACTACAACCGGTGGAAATGCGTTGAAATTTTACTCTTCAGTAAGAATCGACATCCGCAGAACTGCGGCAATTAAGGAAGGGGAAAATGTGGTAGGAAACCGTACCAGGGCTAAAGTGGTCAAAAATAAGGTGGCACCGCCCTTTAAAGAGGCTGAGTTTGATATTCTTTATGGTAAAGGTATTTCATTTGAAGGTGATTTGCTTGATTTGGCTTCGGAAATGGGAATAGTGGAGAAAAGCGGATCATGGTTTTCTTATAAAGGTGAAAGAATCGGGCAGGGACGAGAGAAGGCACGCGACTTTTTAATCGAGAACCGTGATATACTTCAGGCGATTGAGCAGGAAGTACGCGAAAAAGGTGCTGTAAGAAAAAGTGTTTCAACGGAAGACAGCTCTGAAGAGGTTCCTGCGGAGCTGATTGAGGAGTAAAACATATTTTGGGTTTACCTCTTTTTTGAGGTGGTATTCTTAACAACAGAAAAGTCTCTTATCTCTATGAAATCTTCAAAAACTATTCGCAATGATTTTTTAAACTTTTTTACAGAACGTAAGCATTTATTTGTGCCCAGTGCACCTGTGGTTCCACAGGATGATCCAACGCTTCTTTTTACAAATGCCGGAATGAATCAGTTTAAGTCAATCTTTCTGGGTGATAATCCAGGAAAATTAACACGTGCTGTCAATTCCCAGAAATGCATGCGGGTTTCAGGTAAACATAATGATCTTGAAGAAGTCGGCCGTGATCACTATCATCATACATTCTTTGAGATGCTTGGAAACTGGTCTTTTGGGGATTATTATAAGAAAGAGGCTATCGGATGGGCCTGGGAGCTTTTCACTGAAATCTGGAAACTTCCCAGGGAAAGACTCTTTGTAACAATACATCATTCTGATGATGAGGCAGAGGCTTTGTGGAAAAGTGAAACCGACATTGCTCATGAACGTATTCTGAAGTTTGGGGACAAGAGCAATTTCTGGGAAATGGGAGACACTGGGCCTTGTGGTCCCTGCTCTGAAATTCATTACGATATTGGAGATTTGTCGACTCAGAAGGAGACTTTCAATGACCCTGTTAAAGGCATAAATGGCCAGAATGACCGGTACCGTGAATTATGGAATCTGGTATTCATTCAATACAATCGGGAAAAGGACGGTTCACTTAAACCACTTCCCAACAGACATGTTGAC
The DNA here is from genome assembly GCA_964472925.1 of uncultured Fibrobacter sp. Classification (GTDB taxonomy): domain Bacteria; phylum Fibrobacterota; class Chitinivibrionia; order Chitinivibrionales; family Chitinispirillaceae; genus JAAYPC01. The sequence goes on from CAYYNL010000067.1 coordinate 12,336, forward strand.
ACTGGAATGGGCTTTGAACGTATTGTATCGGTTATTCAGGGGGTTACATCCAATTATGATACCGATCTTTTTCAATCAGTTATAGCTGAAATCACAAAGATCAGTGGTAAAGAATATTCTAAGGGACCGCAGGGGACTGCTCATCGGGTCATTGCTGATCATATCCGTGCACTGGTTTTTGCGATCACAGATGGTGCTTTTCCTTCTAACGAGGGAAGAGGGTATGTGCTTAGGCGATTACTCAGAAGAGCAGCAAGATTTGCAAGAGAGCTGGGTTTGAAGGAACCTTTTCTTTTTAATCTGGTACCTGTTCTTGTCAATGAAATGGGGGAGGCTTTTCCGGAGATAGCTCAGCGGCAAAGTTTTGTGCAGGAAGTTATCCGCGCTGAAGAGGAGCGTTTCGGGGCGACTCTCGAACAGGGCATCGAGAAATTCAATCAGATGGTACAAATTAGTAAACTCAAAAATACAAATATCCTTTCCGGAGCAGATGTCTTCTCATTGTACGATACATATGGGTTTCCTATGGACCTTACCCGTCTTATGGCCGAAGAACAGAATCTTTCCATAGATGAACAGGGGTACGCTCAACTGATGGAAAAACAGAAGGAGCGTGCACGCGAATCCCGTAAAGCTGATGAGGGGTTGACTCCTGAAGGGTGGATCGAGCTTAAACCGGTGTGTGGTACTGAATTTGTGGGATATTTTCAGGAGCACATTGCAGTAAATGTCTGCAGATATAAATCATTTGAAACTTCAGATGGACAAATCATATATCTGCTTATTTTAGATAGAACGCCTTTTTATGCTGAATCTGGCGGGCAGGTTGGGGATACCGGAATAATGATTACTGCTTCAGGAAAGCAGATCACGGTCAAGGATACTTTCAAGTGGAATGATCTTGTCATTCACAGAGCCTGTTGTTCTCAGCCTTTAACAAAAGATGATTTTCTGAGACCTGTCGATGCCTCTATTGACACAACTCTTCGACAGGCTACTCGCAGAAATCATTCAGCGACTCATTTGATTCAGGCTGCGCTCAGAAAAGTATTGGGTACTCACGTTCAGCAGTCTGGCTCTAAAGTTGATTCCAATGGATTGCGTTTTGATTTTACCCATTTTAAAGCCATGACTGCCGATGAAATCAAAACAGTGGAACGATTGGTTAATGAATGGATTCTCAGGGATGTAGCGGTCACTACCGAGATAAAGGAGTTGAAGGCGGCTAAAGATGAGGGAGCGACTGCTTTATTTGGCGAAAAATATGGCGACAAGGTAAGAGTGGTGAGCATGGGTGAACTGAGCAAAGAGCTTTGCGGGGGAACCCATGTGGTGTCAACCGGGCAGATCGGTTTATTGCATATCACAGAGGAGACCAGTATAAGTGCGGGTGTGCGCAGGATAAGTGCAATAACCGGATTCTCAGTAATTGATTTTTTAAATAACAAAGAGGAAATGTTATCTGGATTGTCAAGCCTGTTAAAGTGTGGGGAAGACAAGATTCAGACAAGAGTGGAAAGCCTTCTGGATATGGTAAAAAAACTGGAAGATAAGACAGCAGAGCTTTCGAAGAGCAGGATTTCTGGAATTGTTGACGACCTTTTTGAACAGGCTTCCCGTAAAGAGGGCGCGTTCCCATGGATCAGCAGAAATCTTGGGGATTTGGATAAGGAATCTTTTGCCAGAATTACAGATGCAGTTTCCGATACAATCAGAAGTAATAATTTAATAAATATGGTAATTGTAATTGGTGCCCTGGTTGATGGAAAGGTGCTGTTTGCTGCCAGTGCAGGCAATGAAGTTGTAAAGAAATATGGTGTTCATTGTGGGGAGCTGGTAAAAGCTGCTGCTCAGCAGGCCGGAGGAGGTGGTGGTGGATCTGCGGTGAGAGCGCAGGCTGGTGGCAAAGATCCATCAAAACTTGAGCAGGCGCTTAAGGCCGCAGCATTTATTATTGAATCGAAAGCAAGAATATCATGAAAAAGAGTGTCAAAGAAGCGTTGCTGAGCAAACTGGAAGAAGGAAAGAAATGCTACTGGGTGCTTCTGGACCCTGATGATTTTTCTTTGGAAGAGGCTTCCAGAGTAGCATCTGAATCTCAGTTATGTGGTGCGGATGCTCTGTTAGTGGGAGGCAGTCTCTTATACTCTAATCATTTTGACCAGTTTGTTCTTACCCTCAAAGAAAGCGCATCGATTCCGGTCATTATTTTCCCTGGTGATGCAACTCAGCTTTCCAGACACGCTGATGCTCTTTTATATCTTTCGCTTGTCTCAGGGCGTAATCCAGCAAATCTAATTGGTGAGCATGTCAAGGCGGCTCCTGTAATAAAAGATTTCGGTTTAGAACCGATTTCAACTGCATATATGCTTGTGGAATCTGGCACAGTTAGCTCTGTTGAATTCATGAGTAATACCCGTCCTTTACCACGCAATAAGCCGGAAATCGCTGCCGCTCATGCACTGGCTGCACAATATATGGGTATGAGTATGGTGTATCTGGAAGCCGGCAGTGGCGCTTTGAAATCGGTCCCACCAGAGATGATAAAGATGGTTCGTGCATTTGTTGATATTCCTATTATTGTTGGCGGTGGAATCTGCAGTGGTATAGATGCTGAGGAAAAACTGAATGCCGGGGCTGACATTATCGTTACCGGGAATATTCTGCGCAAAGAAAACGGTCTGGAACGGATGAAAGAGATTGCTGCAGTCGTGCGGCAATTTACCACTTGATAAAACCTTCGCTAATTTTACCTATAGCAGGTTATTCAGCCATATTGATTACTTCTTATGGCGCTTTCCCTTAATTATTGTTCCCCCAAATCTGATTTCGATAACCATTGATAAAAGGGTATAACTGGATTATATCATTGAATTGAAAACTTATTTGCTAAAGTGGAAGCCAAAAACGGTAAAATCAAACCTAAAAACCGAAGTAGGTGATGATATGGAGCTTTTTTACTGCCGATCCTTTGTACTGGCCAAGAAGTTTGTTGACCATAACTCACATAAGTGGATATGCTTTTTAAGACTTCTGGACCGCTATCTTAAAGCGATTTATGCGATTCATGTCAAACAATTATAGTCCGAAACAGGTAAAATTTAATGAATTCTGTGTATAATTTAAGCGTTTTATTTATATTAAGATTTTAATATATGATTATTAGATAAATATAAGGGCAGTTTTTTCAATGTTCACACGTAAGGAGATACTTATGCGGTTAATCAAAAGGCTCTTTATTGGAGCTGTTATGCTGTCATTTGCAATTACGGTAACTGCAAATGATGTCAACAGTTCAGGACAATCCGGTGTGGTCAGAACATTTTCTGCAAACACATTGGGCAAAACCGGTTTCTACATCGGAAGTAGCTTCAAATATGCCGCAGATGAAGAATATCTGACTGAGGTGAGGAAAAAAGGTAATGTTATTTCTCATGATGCTTCACATCTGTTTTCCGGAAATTTCTATATCGGGTATGGATTATTTAAATATCTTGATTTAAGTTTTGATGTCCCTGCCTATTACGATATCTCCGGTTTTGATCTGACAAGCTCAGGTATCGGTGATTTGGGAGTTGTCCTCAAATTGGGTAATCCTTTTCAGAAAGACAGTGCCTTTATAAGTCATGCTTATGTAGTAAAATTGACTTTCCCTACAGGACAGAACAAAAGAGGTCTCTTTGCAAGGCACTCCTATTACGTAACAGACGATCAAAACAGCAATTTCAATAAACTTGCCGGAGAAGCTTATTTTCTGAGTCCTATGATTTTGTGGACTATGAACTTTGACAGGCTTTCAAATCCGATCCCTTTGCAGCTTCATGCAAACCTGGGCTGTGTTGTTGCACCACAGAAAAGCAGGAGCGCAGTATTGGGAGCCGTAGCTTTGGAGTACACTCCTGCTCCCATTATTACTTTGTTCACTGAAATTACCGGAGAATCTTCGGTAAGACACTATACTGAAAAATTCGATGTCACCTCTTTCAACGATGATCAGGTTTGGTTGACTCCAGGGTTGAAATTCAATTTCCCCAATGGAATGTTTCTGAGTATGGCTGGCGACTTCGGAATTTCTGACAGAGATGTTAATTTTACCAATTGGAGAAATAACAATTACAGTTACTCTACAAGGACACTTCCCCGTTTTGGTGGGCAGGTAGCTTTTGGGTGGAAAGGTATACTCAAGGAGCAGGACAGCGATCAGGATGGAATTGATAATAAAAATGACAAATGTCCAAAGGAGCCTGAAGACATGGATGGCTTTGAAGATGGTGATGGATGCCCGGATTTGGACAACGACAAGGATGGTGTCTCAGATAATAAGGATAAGTGCCCTGCTGAAGCGGAAGATATGGATGGCTTTGAAGATGATGATGGTTGTCCGGATCTGGATAATGATAAAGACGGTATTAATGATGAGAAAGATAAATGTCCTTCTGAAGCAGAGGACAAGGATGGCTTTGTAGATAATGACGGGTGTCCGGAAAACGATAATGACAATGATGGAATCCTGGATGGTAATGACTTGTGTCCGGATAAGTCAGAGGATATGGATGGCTTTGAAGACAATGACGGGTGTCCGGAGATGGATAATGACGGAGATGGCGTAGTTGACAGCTTGGATAAGTGTCCGGGTGTAAAAGGACTTCCTTCCAATGATGGTTGTCCCAAAACGCAGGAAATTCAAAGAGGTAAACTGGTCCTCGCAGGGGTGACGTTCATGTCCGGAAAGGCGATTCTCAACGTTAATTCATACACAATTCTGGATCAGGTTTACGAATCTCTTGCCGAATGGAAAGAGGTAAAGCTGGAGATCCAGGGACACACCGACAATCAGGGTAGCGATGCGGCTAATTTGAAGCTGTCACAGGCACGGGCTGATGCGGTCAGATTGTATCTGATCAAGAAGGGAATCTCTTCGGACCGGCTCAGAGCTGTTGGCTATGGTGAGGCTTTCCCAATCGCTGATAATGCTACAGCTGAAGGAAGGGAGAGAAACAGAAGGGTTGAGTTGCATAGAATAGATTAGTGGTCTGTTCAGAACTGTATTGTTTTTTTTCTATGGCCCCTCATCTTTTGAGGGGCTTTTTTTGTGAGTACGCAAAGCAAAAAAACTTAAGCTGCTGATCTTTACATAAAATGCTTTTCGTAAATACTTCTTGAAGGATCAACATCCAAAATGTTATACCTTACATAAGACATCGGAATCAGAATTGATTTTTACACATTCTGTCTGGAAAAATGCGGGTAATCTCTTTAATTGTAATATCTTTTTATATATTTATCTCTCTTATAGTGTATCAGAAATTTAATTGTTGCCTAATTTCAGACGATTATTTGATGTGAATCGTACAGAACAACTTTTCAGGATCGCAGCTCAGAAGTTTTAAAGAAGGTGATACGGTTAAAAGAGTTCTGGCCGATAAATAAAGGGATTGAAGCGATGCACGTCAGATTTGGGTTTTAGATTATGTTTATGGTTGATTTACAGGAATAAAATTTACTGATGCATTAATATTATAAGGAAATGTGTTTGTGTTTACAGGAAAAATTCAGGTTACATTAATTCTGCTCTTCTGCCTTCTGGTTTCAGAGATTGATGGAAGAGTCTTTCTGGTTGGTTCCAATCCCAGTCTTACCATACTGGCTTTCCCTCAGGATCTATTGAAATTTGATAAGGATAATGTTTTCTATTCGTTAAGTTATGAAAGAAAGCCATGGTGGAGTGATGTAGATGATCCACCCAATAAACCTGTAAATGAATCGGCCAAAAGGCCAAATAACACTTATCTGGCAACAGGGGAGAGTGTCGTCGATCAAAATGGTGATTCCTTTGAGCATAAATCCTACATAAATGCCATTCAAAACCAGATCGGTTTCAGCCGTTCGCTTAAACATGCAATTAAAGCCCGTTTTGATCTCCGCTATAGCGCCTGGCCTATGATTACAGAGGCATCCGGAAATGTAGATAATATAAGCTTTCAATATGAGGAGCATAATTCATTTCATGAGGTTTATCTTAATTCGATACTGGCAAAAAAGATAGGGGAGATTCCTGTGGGAATAAAAATCGGACTGGGTGGGATTGCGACCAGTAAACCAGATGTGGAAAGCGATATTCCTGGAAACCCCAATAGACTTTACTGGGGTTGGTCTGCATCCCAGGGTAGTGATATTTTAAGAAGTGGTAATCATCTGGTACATGCACAGGAGCAGAATAGTTACTCCCTGGGGCCTCTGCTGGAATTTGATTTACAGACAGGTGCCACGTTCCCCAGGCTGGATCTGGGGGCTCGTTTTCGATATAATTTTGGAAATCTGGATACTTATAATTACAGCGACACTGTAAGAAATTATGTTCACGATGAAGCACATAAAGTCAGAAATACCACCTACAGGCTCTATGGTAATTACATCTGGTCTCAGGGAGAAAAGTATCGTTTCGCTACACTTGTGCTTACCAGACTGACTTTACTGGATACCACCGAGCACGCTATTGGAAACCCTGATATAGAAAATGGTCATAAACAGAGTCTAAGAAATTTTGTAATTCAGATTAACCCTAATGTCAGTTTATACCCTTGGCGTTCAAAGCAGACTTACATTGATGCAGCCATATTGTGTAATTATTCGTTTATGCATTTCAGCCACAAGGCTCCATACTGGGTTGGTGGTGGTCAAAAGGATGCTTATGTCAGCTCTAATGTACAAATAGGACCTGAATACGCCTGGGAGAATTGCTCTTTCTGGAATGAAAATTTTTTTGAAATTGCACTCGATCTCAATCCGGTATTTCCTATCTATGGTAATAGAGACCAGAGTGTGGCTATCGGGGTTATGGCCATGTTGTGGACTCGTTTTAAATGGACCAATAAATACTTTGGAAACAACCGCGTCAGCGGATCAGACATCACTTTCTCTAAATTACATGTACGTAAGAATTTTGATCATGAAACCTGGTTGAATTCAGTGATAAATATCATTTATAGAAGAAAAGATTTTGTTTACCGTTTTGATATCAGCCAACCCCTGGTTTATTCTCTCACACCACGGACAAAGGTCATAGATCTGAATACAGATAAGGTAGTATTTGAGCAGGCGCATAAGAACATGTGGGTATCACAGGCTGGAGTGAAATTGGGCTTCTTTATAACTACCGGATTTGACAATTTTAATAATATTATCCATGGAAAGCATAACCGTTAACTCTAAAAGCAAGGTCCTGGTTTATGAAAACCCGTTTTCTATGCAGAACTGTTATCATTTATATATTATTCTGTTTTATTGAAGCTGGATCTGCTCATACCAGAGTAGCTTCTTTTGGGTCCAACCCGGATTTTTCTTTTTCTTTATTTCCGCAGGACATTTCCAAGCAGAATTCCAATGTATTCTTTTTTTATCCAAGTTATTGTAAATCTCCATGGTGGGGAGATATCGATGAAGTAACCAACAAGCCTTCAGGTGCAGTTTACACCATAACCGGAACAGAAATTTATAAATCCACTGCATATTTCAAGGAGAGTGCAAAGCTCCATACATTCGGAAATAATTTTGGATACTCATATCGGCCATCCGAAAAATTCACCCTGAGAATCGATCTTGATTATATTCTGGATGCCTTACGGGACAGGGCGGAGGGCAACTTTACAAACTCTTCAAATCCTGAAGATACCACATACATCCCTTTTGATTATTCACTAAGACACACTCTTAACAGTTTTCGAATGTCAGCAACGGCAGGTTTCCCGTTATTTGATATACCATTTGGAGTCAAAATTGGAGCTGGTGTAAAAAACACCCTTGCCCTGAAAAGTGATTTTAACTTTACAAAAAATGATACATTGAAAGTTTCCACCAGCCGAACCTTATGGGGTTGGTCCACGGTGGGATGCAGTCACATTTTTGGAGTCCGGGCGACTGAGGGTGATGCATGGTTGCAGAGCAGTTTTTCTAGAGGTCCAATTTATACCCTTGAACTGACATCTGGTGCCTCTTTGGATAAAATCAATGCAGGAATATCGCTTCTTTACAATTTCGGCCGTCAGGATCATTATCGATGGAAACCTGATACCTCAAATAGTAAATTAACTGGAGATACTGTTATAGATCAGAATTTTATCGGAGATTATGAAAGAAGTGATTGGACAAAGAAAAGCCATCGGGGGCAGTTTAGTGTATATGGAAATTTTCACTGGATAAAAGCTGAGATGTTTTCACTGAACTCTTTTGTGCGAATGGGGTATACAGGTGATGTAGCCGGGAATGCACTGATCGCTAATCTGGAAGTTGAATCGGATTCCAAAGAAACACGCAGGGGATTTTTGCTTGAAGCAGATCCTAATATAAATATAAAGCTCGGTCCATGGCTTAATTATATTGATCTTGCCTTACTGCTGCAATATGAGTATTATCGTACAAATAATACCTATTTACGCTGGTTTAATGGGGGACGTACCAAAACTTACTGGGATACCGAGATACAAGGACTTGATGAAACGGTCTGGGAAACATTTTCCTATGCAAATCAGAACATCTTTAATACCGGGATGGAGCTTAGTGCCATGTTTCCGCTCTTTAATAACAAACTGGGAAAAATGGGACTTGGTTTAATGATGTCAGGAAATGTGCAGTATAATTTTCAGACTAAATATTTTGGGGAAAATGACTCTGCTTCAGTTGAATTCAATGTAAATGGCAGGCGTGAAAATTACACCCGAGAGGTTTCTTTAGGTACTGTTCTAATGCTTCAATATATCAAAAATCAGTATAGCATTCGTCTGGAGACGGTTTCGCCATTACTACATTCGCAAATGTTTCGCACCCGCCTGGCTAATGCAAAAGGAAAAAATGCAGGTCCTTATCATAGAAAGGATCCCTTATGGCTTTCCAATCAGGGTTTAAAGGTGGGCGCTTTTATCACCTATGATATGAGGCAAAAGAGAATATGAGATTTAAGGAATTGCATTTCCTGCTTCCCGACCTTGATTTATAATACCTGGCCATATCAAACAATGTTTTCGGGAACACTAAAATTGCTGCTGGAACTCAAAATTGATTACTTACGCAGAAAAGGTACTCGCAGGCTTTTAGCTTTTCTGGCTTTCAGGAAACCACTGGCGAAGCCAGTGGAGCCAGATGTCTGGTAAAGGCACTACAGATTAGGTATTATTCAAAACAAGTAAGAATTTTATCAGTAAAAAAGTTAAGCAAAGTTTTGTCTTGATCAATGGATTTCTTCAAATGAATAGTTCGAGGTAACCAGAATGGTTTATCTATCGAAGCGGTCATTACTACTACTAATTTTTTATCTGGTACAACTATTATTCGTTGTCCACCAAACCCACCTGCCCAGAAGAACTGAACCGAATTCTTTTCTGCGAGCCAGCACATAAAGCCATAGCCCCCATTAGTTGCATTACCCATTCCGTCAACAGATGAACCAATACCATTTTTTGTCTGGTTATTGGACATTTCATTCATCCAATATTCAGGTAATAGTGAATCGATTCCAGTGAAACCGTTTTGCAGCATAAATTGACCGATTTTTGCCATGTCCTCCGGCAGAATTCTTAACCCTGAATAGCCAAGTGTAAAATTTCCCAGTTTTTCCCACTCTGTATTGGAAATCCCCAATTTATCGAAAAGATTTATTTGTGCAAAACTGTCTGCACTTAGCCCTGATACTTCGCTTATTATAGCGGATAATATATAAGCGGATACATCATAATTGAATACTTCAGCAGGTGATGACTGAAGTGGTTTTGAAAGTATATAATGAAGAGGATCTTTTGATTTGTATAACATATTGTAATCATCATTATTCCATGATAGACCGCTTGTCATTGAAAGAAGATGTTTTATTTGTATTTTATTTTTTTCAGCATTCCAATTTGTTGGCAAATTCTTTAAATATCTGGCTATCGGATCATCTACACTTTGTATATAACCTTTCTTTATTGCTATTCCAATCAGTACTCCAATTACTGTTTTTGAAGCAGAGCAGATATTTTGAAGTGTTTCTTTTTTGTTTTTTTGGTAATAATTTTCTCCAATAAGATAACCATCTTTTACAATAAGCAAGCTTGTAAGGGGATAATTTTTGGCATCCTGAAATACGGAATCCAATTTAGTGTTATTAACACCTTTTAACTGTAATGGCTCTTTAGAAAATCCTTTAGTAATATTAATTGCATGACTGTTAATAACTACAGAAAACATAAAAATCAAACAAATCATCTTAAAATAAACACTTATCATAATTGTTTGAGCCAGGAA
>CAYYNL010000068.1:0-22023 GCA_964472925.1 uncultured Fibrobacter sp.
TGTTGTGTCATTATGTATAGGAGCGCTGAATTGAAAAGGATAAGAAACGGTATCGATGCAAAATGTCAAAAACAAATTTATAATTTCCTGCTGTTCACAGTCACTGCATAAACATCGGTAATCTTTAATAGAATTAAAAGAGACCCTGAGATGATTTGAGCTGTTATATAAGGTATCGCCAATTTTAATTGTATTTAACAGTTCAAAACTTAGTTTGTTATGGAGCATCTGCACCGTAAGCGGTTGCTGGTAGCTGTTTATTGCAACTTTTATATCATCATATTTTGGGTGGGTTACTTTTAGTGTATCAGAAACTGAAACATTTGCACTTACAGATCTGTTTACAGAACTGGAAAGCTGTTTTAAAAGAGATACATTAGAATTGCCTATTAACTTGTAGACCTGATTTATAGGCCCGACTTTTAATCTGAGTAAAAGTATCTGATTTCCAATCATTGCCGGGATAGGAAACTGATAAAATCCCGGATTAAGTTTCCCATTCTGAAGTACACCGATTTTCCGTCCGTTCAGATCAAAAAGATCCAGCAGGACATCTTGCAAATCTGTTACATGTAAAAACAGTTTTCTATTATAAATTTTGAAATGACTTTTAATACGGTTAGTGTATTTGTGGACAGCTGAAATCTCAAACTCAAAAGTTCCATCATTTGAGGAAGTTATTGTCTGATCTGTGCTTAGAAGAGTGATCTTGGCTCCTTCGATTGGGCTCCCCGATCGGTCGATAACTTTTCCACTCAGCTTATATTCTGCGGCGCCTGAGTACATAAATAACCCTAAAAGATATACCAGAGGGAAGGACCGGCATAATTTCATTTTTTTCTCCTTTATAGGGTAATTAGAACTGTATAATCACTTGTAAATGAGGATTATCAGATTGTATCTATAGAAATTTATACAATAACAGTAAAAACTGCTGAAACTCCAGCTATACTATAAGATATATATTTATTGGTGATTTTTGCCGGCAGATAGTGTTCAGATCTTGTGATTACTTTAGAATGTGTCTGAATCTTTATCCAGACTGTTTTGACGGTTGATCTGCAGGGTGATCCATTCTATGTGCCTGCGTAATATCGGTTTTTCCAGAATCGTGACACCATTTTTTAAGAGATATTGTTTTTCGTTGAGGCCGATCCTTTTTGTACAGGCAATAAACGTGATGCTATGATCAATGATTTTCAAAGCAGAAAAGATATCGAAAGCGATATGGTAACTACATGGTGGATCAAGATCCAGCAATACAAATTTAATCTGATATTTAATGCAGAAACTGATCAGTTTCTCCGGATCATCGAAGGCTGTAATTACTGTTTCATGACTTAAGGCGTTTATCAAAGTATCGGTAAGAGGTGTGGGAGCGGCATATAGCACTAGTTTTACATCTTTGGGCTCCAAGTCTTCAATTGGTTCTTTAACAGCGATTCTTTCGGATTCATTATTTTCTGTTTCCTGTCGAAGAATCTCCCATTTGTTTCGCTCAATAATTTCAAGTAATCTGACTATTTTCTGACTATCCAGGCGCATCACTCCGCTTTCCGTTCCTTTCTATTTCTTATCTGCGGCAGAGAAAAGAGCAAGTATTCTTCCATCAAAAAAAAGAAAATTGTTTTTTCTGCCACACAGAATTTACGAACACCCTCATTAAAGATGTCTCTCCAAAGGAGCTGTAATATCAGGTAAGGTGTGTCAGAGTGATGGCAATACAACTCTCATCTGCAGAACGATGCATTGATTGAATTATATACTAGTAGGATGTTTGCTACAAGTCTTTAATGACCAAGGGATGATCTGAATCAGACAGGTAACTGAAAACTGGGTATTGTTTTAACAGTTCCATTACTTTGCCGAAATTTATTCCATTTCTTTTGGCATAAAGGCTCCATTCATTGAAAAACACTAAAAGCGCATTTTTGAAGGAGTTTTCGACCATCATTACGGTTTCTGTTTCTATTGGTCTGTTAAATACTACAGGTGGATGATTATCCGGGTGAATGTTTTTTAAAAACGCCCGTACTCTTCTACGGGAATTGTCGTTACATCCTGCACATACTCTCCATAATCTTCTGGTATTATTTACATAATCATTCATCGAATCTACTCCCAGAAAACTGTGTGCCAGAAGAGGTTCGTTCTCGATTTCCCGTTTCTCGAATTCCTCTCTGAGTACTGGATAAGCCACAGACTCTGTTATGCCTGGTGCAGCAGTTGATTCTAATAGAACAAGACAATATGGAGAGATTTTTTCACCCACAATTTTCATAATGTCTCTAAGCTCCTGGGTCTGGATCTCGCTGCTGAAAAGTTCGCCTGGCTGGTTATCAGGATCATTATACTGTGTATCAACTATTACGCAATCGGCAAGACAAAGAGAGTCGTTATTAAAAGTTGCAGTCAGGCTTTGTGTACGGATTACCACCTCGTAGATCAGTTCTGATATCTGGGATGGTTCTGATCTCAAAGGAAACAGCCCTTTGTTAAGCAGTGGAGTTTTCCAGTAATTTTGTGAATCTGGATTTTGACACCATATTACGAATTTTGCATTTTTGACATCACTGTTTATAGAATTGGCAATTATGGCAGCCAGAATAGGAGTGCTGAGCCCCTTACCTGTTACCACTACAACTTCTTTTTGTTGGGATCTGGCATTATCTGCCAGAGTTTTGAGCCGCTTAAGCTCATCGGTGTATTCATCTTTAGATGGCAGAGGAAATTTTTCTCCCAAGGGGCTGACAGAAAAAACGTGTTCATTTATGGAAAAAGTCATCTGTTTTCTTCCTCTTATAAAAACTAAAGATTCGCGTGGATAACCCCATAAACATTTTTAGACAAACCTGATTAAGTTGATACTGCAAAGTACATGCCTCAATGTATCCAGCTATCCTTGAAAAATCTTAGTCTAAACCTAACCATCTTCTAACAAAACTCAGTGATTTTAAATAAGAGAGTGAATTTTGAAAGGAGAGAAATGAAAACTGCAAAAGAAGAGGTGAAAATAGTGGTTGAAGGACTCAGGTTCTTCTATGGTCAAACTCAGGCTTTACATGATATATCCCTCAAAATAACATCAAGAAAGGTTACTGCTTTTATCGGACCATCAGGTTGTGGTAAATCAACATTTCTGCGAACACTTAACCGGATGAATGACATAATAGAAAATACCAGAATAAGCGGAAAAGTTCTTATCGATAATGTGGATATCTATAAAAATGGAATAGATGTAGTTACTCTGCGAAAAAAGGTGGGAATGGTCTTTCAAAGATCCAATCCTTTCCCAAAATCCATCTTCGATAATGTGGCATTTGGTCCCCGTATCCATGGCCAAAAAGATAAGGGAAAACTGGAACAGATTGTCGAGCACAGTCTGGTTCAGGCTGGATTGTGGACAGAGGTAAAAGACCGGCTTCAAAGGAGTGCACTAGGACTTTCTGGTGGCCAGCAACAGAGGTTATGCATTGCTCGCGCTTTGGCTGTAGGGCCAGAAATTCTTTTAATGGATGAACCTGCAAGCGCCTTGGATCCTCGCTCAACTTCTCATATCGAAGATCTGATAGAGCAACTGAAAGAAAATTATACTATTGTAATAGTAACTCACAACATGCAGCAAGCCTCCAGAGTTTCAGATTATACCGCTTTTTTCTATGAAGGCAGACTCATCGAGTTTGATCAGACCCGCAAAATTTTCACTCAGCCACAAAACAAACAAACCGAAGACTATATAACCGGACGGTTTGGCTGAAAAGTAAAGGAGACGATAGCTTATGTCAATACATCTTTCACGGGCAATAGAAGCTTTGAAAAAAAAGGTCCTTATACTGGCTACACTGGTTGAAGAGAGTGTGGCTCAGGCTGTAAAATCGGTTGAAATGGGTGATACATCTCTGGCAGAAAAAGTGGTTAGTAATGACAACCAGATTGATCTGATGGAAATTGATGTGGAAGAGGAATGTCTTAAGATTCTGGCATTATATCAACCTGTTGCAGTTGATCTGCGATTTATTGTATCCGTATTGAAGTTAAACAGTGATCTTGAACGTATAGGAGATCTGGCCGTCAAGATCGCCGAACGTACAGTTTTTCTGGCCAATATAGATGATGAACACAGGTTGAGTCCTGATTTCACCAGGATGTATGAATGCGCCAGTTTGATGTTGAGGAAAAGCCTTGATTCGCTGATTCGTTTGGATGTTAATATAGCCAATGAAGTTACCAAGATTGATGATGAACTGGACGCCTTAAACCGGGAAATGTGTTTAAAAGCAAGAGAGGGAATAATTAAACACCCCGAACATCTGGATCAGTACTTAAACTTTATTATCATTTCCCGCTCTCTGGAGCGAATCGGAGACCATGCAACTAATATAGCCGAAGATGTGGTATACATGGCAGAAGCCAAGATCATTCGCCATGCATCCAGACTACATCCTGCAAAGCGGACTTAAGGTCAAATCTTCCTGTAACAAATCCACCCTGTCTTTCTGAATAGGATTTTAATGGATATTAATTTGGTTAAGCTTGTCTTAAAAGAGACAAATGATACCTATATCCAGACTATAAACACCAGAACAGACAAATCTGCAAACTTGCTTGTTAAAAAAAGTATTGGATGATTTTTTAGAAAAAGAAAAAAAACAAAGACTACAGCCGATTAGTGAGATGGTAAAAAAACTGGAACAACTGATCATGGAGAAAACCTTATATATAAATAGCTATCAACAAAAAAAAGAAGCCCAAAAAAGTAATTATTGTACTACTATTGTAAACTTTAACATTTGCATAACAAGAATTAATGTACTGGAAATGAGGTGCTAACAGACTGCTAATATCTTTAAGCCATATTTATTACTGTGAATTAACAGGTTAAAATAACACAACACAAACGTTTTTGGAAGGAGTTATCATTTGAAAGCGAAAAAAATTTTAATTATGTCTTTAATGCTTTGCAGTAGCGGTTTTACCGGGCAAGACAGTTTATCTGAAAAAACCGGAAATGAAACAGAAAAAATCGGAATTGAAGAAAGGCTGGAAAGGTTTGAAAAATCCTTTCTGGAAACCAAAAGTATAGTAGATAAACAAAAAAAATTAAAGATTTCAGGATATGTACAGGCACAGATGCGGATCGCAACCGGTGGAGATGAGGCCAGTGAGGAGGCCAGTGAAAAAAAATATAAGATAGGTAAATTTCAGGGAGGAGATTTGCCAGAGAATTCAAAATCAGTATTTCAGATTCGCCGTGGACGAATTAAGGTGGCCCACCAGGCATCTTACTCCCAGGCAGTGATTCAATTGGATTGTGTTCCATCGGGGGTGAGCATAAAAGATGCATATCTTCAATTCTCTGCACCATGGCTTTATGGCTTTGGTTTTAAAGCTGGAGTATATGACAGGCCTTTCGGTTTTGAAATCTCATATTCGTCAAGCACAAGGGAATCCCCAGAACGCTCTCGCATGATTCAGACTCTTTTCCCTGGAGAACGGGATATGGGGGCTTCTGTGGAGTATGCACCTTCCAGCAATTTTCCATCATGGGCACAACTCTTTAACCTTAAAATAGGTGTGTTTTCAGGAAATGGAATAAATAATGAATTCGATGATGTTCGTGATTTGATAGGCCGGTTCGGACTTTCCCTTTCATTTAAGGAAATTGACTTATCAATTAATACCGGTTTTTCCGGATACGCTGGAGCGGTTAAAAGCTTGAATGATACCCTGAAAGTTCTATCTGGTACAAACTATATAGACAAATTAGGTCAGAAGAATAAAGAAGTAAATCGACAGTATACAGGTGGAGATATTCAAATCAATTATGGAGGCATTCCGGTTCTGGGCCAGTTATCATTACGTGCAGAAGTGATAGGTGGTCAGCAACCTGGAAGGGCAAAAAGCAATGAATCCCCAAAATCATCTTCTCCTGATGCAAGTCCCATATATGTAAGGGATTTTGTCGGCTTTTACGGAATGGCAGTTTTGAATATAGATCCTATTAAATGCCAATTAGTGGGGAAATATGATTTCTTTGATCCCAATTTAGATTTGGAAAAAAACACTGTAAAAAGTGAGGCAGATGTATCATTTAAGACCTTGGGGCTTGGCCTGGTTTATCAGTGGGATGAACATATAAGAATAATGGCGTATCATGACTGGATTACTAACGAAAAGACCGCTATCGATCCATACAGAAGTGATCTAAAAGATAACATATTTACACTTAGGTTCCAGTACAAGTTTTAAACAAAATTTAAGGAGGAAAAAATGAAAATCAGAAAAATCACATTTTTATCAGTAGTCTTAATCTTAATTGCAGCTTTAGCCTACGGAGCATCCACCAGTATAACTGTCAAGGGTTCGGATACCATGGTGATTCTGGCTCAGAGGTGGGCTGAGGAATACATGAAGAACAACCCAGGTGTTTCTATTCAGGTAACTGGCGGCGGATCTGGAACTGGTATTTCAGCCCTGATCAATGGTACTACTGATATCTGTAGTTCATCTCGTCCTATGAAAAGCAGTGAACGTAACCAGCTCAAACAAAAGTACTCATCCTCCGGGGTGGAAGTCAAGGTCGCAAAGGATGGTATAGCTTTATATGTAAACGAGAAAAACCCGGTTACCGAGTTGTCGCTATCCCAAATTAAAGGTATCTATACCGGAATGATCACCAACTGGAAAGAACTGGGAGGTAACGATGCGAGTATTATCGTTTATGGAAGAGACAACAGTTCCGGTACTTATGTTTATTTCATGGAAGAAGTTCTCAAAGGGCAGGATTATACAGGAGCTATGCAGAGTATGCCTGGAACTGCTGCTGTTGTAAATGCAGTTGAAAAGGATGTAAATGGTATCGGATTTGGCGGGGCTGCTTATGGAAAAGGTATAAAGTACCTGAAAGTAAGAAATGATAATGAAAGCTCTGGTTGTGATCCGACACTGGAGAATATACAGGCGGGAAAATATCCCATCACCCGTTACCTATATCTTTACTTGAGAAATAAGCCTACCGGTGAACTGAAAAATTTTATCGATTGGATTCTTAGTGCTCAAGGTCAGGCAGTGGTATCTAATGTAGGGTATTTCCCAATTCGTTAAAAATGGTATGAATATGAACAATGAAGTCCAAATACAAGCTGAATCCATTAGTGACTGTCAGGGAATAAACTACTCATTATTATCAACTAATGTACTGGCTGAAGAGCATACAGATGAGCTTATCAGGTTAGAAAAAAAAACATTCCGGCCTGTAGAATTTATTATCGAGCGGTTAATACAGTTAACCGCTTTTTTCTCTCTGGCCTGTATAATTCTGATATTCATTTTTGTTTTTAGAGAAGCGTCTTCGATATTCGCAATTAAAGAAAATGTGATAGAAGAACCGGTTGATGAGCTCCAGACCTACGGTGAAGAGGCGCTGGGAGGGGAAATTCTGCAAGAAGAAGTACTGCATGAAGAATCGCACGAAAAATTTACCTTTAAAAAACTTTTTGGAACCAGATGGATTCCAGTTTCCTTAAAGCCGCAATATGGATTGATACCTTTACTGCTAGGAAGTATAAATGTGGCACTGATTGCGCTTCTGATTGCAGCTCCAATCTCTGTGTTTGCTGCATTGTACAGTTCGACTTTTGCCCCCAAAAAGATAAAGGAAGTGGTTAAACCGGTTGTGGAAATACTGGCAGGATTCCCTTCTGTTGTAATTGGATTCTTTGCATTGACTATCATAGCATCTCTGTCTCAGCAGATTTTTGGACTTCAATACCGGCTTAATGCACTGGTTGGTGGGATCGCCTTGTCATTAGCGATTATACCAGTAATATTTACCATTTCGGAGGATGCACTAAATGCAGTACCGCATTCATATATTGAAGCCTCATTGGCATTGGGTGCTCAAAAATGGGAGACCGCTCTGTTTGTAGTATTACCTTCAGCAATGCCGGGAATCTTTGCAGCTCTATTGCTAGGAATGGGTAGGGCTGTTGGAGAGACCATGATTGTTTTAATGGCTACTGGAAATGCTGCAATTGCTACTCTCAATCCTTTCAGTCCTGTTCGTACTATGGCTGCCACAATCGGTGCTGAGATGGCAGAGGTGGTTTTTGGTGATGTACATTATAGCGTTCTGTTTTTTATTGGCTCACTACTGTTTGTTATCTCCTTTTTGCTGAATCTTACGGCTGAAACTGTGGTTCGAAAGCTGGTTATGAGGCGGTATTCATGATTATGCAAAAAAAGTATCTTAAATTCGTAGTACCAGGATTTAGTGGATTGTGCGCATTTGCAATAATAGCTGTTGTGTTACTTTTAATACTTGTGTTATTGATTAATGGTATTCCTCATTTAAGCTGGAGATTTCTTTTTAGTGCTCCTGAGCAGGGGATGACTGCCGGTGGAATTTTCCCTGCCATAATAGGCACATTTCTTCTTGTTTTGATTATGTCAATAATCGGAGTCCCGATTGGGACTATTACTGCCTTGTACCTTTCTGAATATGTATATCAGGGATCAAGAGTGGTTAAGGTAGTCCGCTTTGCTGTAAATACTCTTGCCGGAATTCCATCCATTGTTTACGGGCTTTTCGGGCTGGGTTTTTTTGTACAGTTTGTAGGTTTGGGTATAGATAAAGTTCTATATGGAAATACCATGGTATTATGGGGAAAGCCTAATATCTTATGGGCAAGTATGACTATGGCGGTACTGACTTTGCCAGTGGTGATTGTGTCGGTAGAAGAAGCGATCAGGACAGTCCCCAAAGAGTTGCGTGAAGCCAGTTTGGCGCTGGGTGCAACACGCTGGGAAACGATCATAAAAATCGTGCTACCTGGATGTAGTCAGGGGATAATGACCGGGACTATTCTGGCCATAAGCAGAGGTGCGGGTGAAGTCGCACCGATTCTATTTACCGGTGTTGCTTATTTTCTTCCGCACCTGCCCTCCGCTTTTTCTGATCAATTCATGAGCCTGGGTTATCACATTTATGTAATGTCGACCCAGTCTCCAGATGTGAATGCTACCCGGGGTATTCAGTATGCTACAACTCTGGTTTTATTGCTGTTGACATTTTCATTCAATATCACAGCTGTTATAGTACGTTCCCGCATGAGAAAGAAATTCTTCTGATGAAACCAGGTTCGCGAAATTAATCTGGAATATATTTTTGTATTACTTACTACAACTAAAGGAGTGTTATGTCATCTGAGCGAATTCTGGTTATTGAGGACGATGAGGATATTCAGACTTTAATCAATCATAATTTATCCCGTGATGGTTTTAAGGTAACTGTTTCCGGAAATGGAGTTGATGGGCTAAATAAGATACGTCAGGAGTCATTCGATTGTGTAATTCTTGATCTGATGCTTCCGGGTATAGATGGTTTGGAAATATGCAGAAGGATGAAAAGAGACCCTAAAACTCAGCATGTACCAATAATTATGGTTACTGCAAAAGGTGAAGAAAGCGATATAATTGTGGGGCTGGAACTGGGAGCTGATGATTATGTGGTCAAACCATTCAGTCCAAGAGTTCTGGTTGCCCGTGTGAGGACGATTCTGCGGCGAACTAAACAGGAGCTTTTTGATAACCAGTCACTTGTTGCCACCAAAGATATTAAGATCGATCCGGGACGTCACGAGGTGCTGTGCAAAGGGGAAAAAATTGACCTTACATATATGGAATTCCAGGTGCTTCATCTTCTTGTCAGTCATCCGGGATGGGTATTTACCAGAAATAAAATAATTGACAATGTAAGAAATGATAACTACCCTGTTACTGACAGGTCAGTCGATGTGGTCATTGTAGGGCTTCGAAAAAAACTGGGCGACTGTGGTTCTTGTATAGAAACCGTACGAGGGGTGGGCTATCGGTTTGCCGAAACCAAATAATAATGGGGAAACAATGAAAATTACCAAAATTTCTTGGCAGATTTTTTTTGTATGTCTGGCGATTACATTTTTATCGCTTTTCAGTATTGCAATTTATGCTTCACATGCATACCGAAAATTTTATCAAAGGAATTTTGTTGCAGATTCTGTTGTGAAATCTATTCTTATAAGACAGCAGCTCGAATCTTACTTAACTGCTGCACAGAGTATGCATGCTGTGGATTCATTGTGCAAGATGATAGGACAATCAATAAATACCAGAATTACTGTAATTGAACCATCAGGTCTGGTATTGGGAGATTCAAAAACTGATCCGGACCGAATGGAAAACCATTCACAACGCCCGGAAGTCAGGGCTGCACTTAAGGGCGAAACTGGAGTGTATCAACGATTCAGTCCAACATTGGAATTTCCCATGCTCTATGTGGCTGTCCCTGTTATGTATGATGGGAAGGTTAAGGCGGTTTTACGGCTTTCGGAACCTTTACAGCAGATCAAAAAACACGTTAACCAGTTTTATATGAATGTAGGGATTGCTTCTGCTACTGCGCTTTTACTGATAGCACTGGCAAGTATGTCAATTGCGCGTACATTGAGTAAACCGATAATGGAAATGAAAAATGGGGCAGAAAGGATCGCAGGCGGTGATCTGGGTTTTCGCCTAAGAATTCCTGAAATAGAGGAGATGCGTGGTCTTGCACAAGCACTAAATACCATGGCAGAATCACTTGGAGAGAGGATCAGGACTATTACTAGTCAGAAAAACGAGCTTGATGCGATTTTATCGGGCATGTCTGAAGGAGTTCTGGCAACAGATGTCAACGAAAAAATTATTACCATAAATCCAGCTGCAGCAGAGCTTTTGGCAATATCGGCTGATAATGCAAAAGGAAAGTGGATCCATGATATTATCCGTAATAGTACATTGCAGAAGTTCCTTCAGGATATTCTTAAAGACGGCTCGATGCTGGAGACCAGTTTTACATTTAAAGACAGGACGGGTGAACGTTATGTTGATGCTAAAGGAAAAATTCTGGGGCTTCCGGAATCTTCACCTGAAGGCATTATAATGGTATTACATGATGTTACAAGATTAAAACGGCAGGAGACAGTCCGTAAGGAATTTGTGGCTAACGTATCGCACGAGTTAAGAACTCCTTTGACCTCAATAAAAGGCTTTGTGGAAACGATTCTCAATGGAGAGTACTGCCTTCCACCTGATGTTCAGAATTTTCTGGGGATAATATCGAGAAAAACTGACAGACTCTGTTCTATAGTTGATGATCTTCTGACATTGTCTGCCATCGAAAGCGAATATGAGCAGCAGGAAATTCAATTGGCCCCCACATCCATCAAAAAGGTTCTGGAGGGGGCTATAAGAACCTGTTTTGCAAAGGCAGAAATTAAGAAGATCTCCTTTGACATTAATTGTGAAGATAATGTTGAAGCTGTTACCAATGCGGATCTACTGGAACAGGCAGTTTCAAATCTTGTCGATAATGCTGTTAAATACAGTCCTGAAGGGAAGAGGGTTTCAATAAAAGGAGAAAAAACAGGAGAAGAACTGGTTATTTCGGTAACAGATGAAGGAATAGGTATTCCACAAGAACATCATCAACGAATTTTCGAGCGGTTTTACAGAGTAGATAAAGCCCGAAGCCGCAGTATAGGAGGAACAGGTTTGGGCTTATCCATAGTGAAAAACATCTGTTCTTCTTTGGGTGGAAAGGTGACTGTGGAGAGCGAGGTTGGGAAGGGAAGTACGTTCAGGATAATATTGGGTGGAAAAGAACTAAAAAACGGCGGTTCTGTTTTGATTTGACACTCACAATACTATTATCAATTTGGTTAGTCTGAAAAGTGAAGAAAAAGTATGGTATTTCGAAACGAGTGTAGAAACAATGGAAGAGCTAAAGTACCAGATACTCAGAGGAAAACTCTTAAACACCTGTATGACCAAAACCACCCGAGCCTCTGGAAGTTTCTTTAATGGTTTGGTTTTCAGTGAAATCTAATGATACCGCAACCTGAGAAGGAACTAACTGGGCTATACGATCACCCCGCTTTACTGTAAATGGCTGGTCTCCAAAATTAGCCAGAATAATTTTTACTTCACCCCGATAGTCTGCATCAATAGTTCCTGGAGCATTCAAAACGGTAACACCGAACTTAAAGGCCAGCCCGCTTCTGGGGCGAACCTGCACCTCATAACCCTCAGGGATCTCCAGACATAAACCAGTAGGAACAAGGGCCCGGCCACCCGGTGCAATAATCAGCTCTGTTTGAACAGCAGCACAAACATCACAGCCGCTGGAACCACTGGTCATGCGCCTGGGAAGAGGAAGATCTTGAGCGTGTTCCAGTCTTTTTACCAGAATTGTATCGTTATTCATAAATAATCTGATCTTTAAGAGGATAAAAATGCTTGCTGCAGAAAGTAAAACCTGCAGAAAAGGGAAGGGGGAGCCTCCCCTCATTAAAATTACAGAAGTGCTTTACGGCTTAATTTTACCTTACCGAATCGGTCAAATCCGATCAGCTTAACCTTCACCTTATCACCTACATTGAGGATATCCTCAACTTTGGCAACTCTTTGAAGGTCAAGTTCTGAGATATGGACAAGTCCTTCCTTGCCAGGGAGAAATTCGACAAAAGCACCAAATTCAACTACCGATTTTACTATACCATCGTAAACAGCACCAAGCTCAGGTTCTGCCACAATGCCCCTGATTCTATTGAGAGCAGCATCACGTTGCTCTTTATTGGTGGCAGCAATCTGTATCGTACCATCATCTTCGATGAAAATTGTGGTACCGGTGGTTTCCTGAATATCTCTTATTACCTTACCGCTGGGGCCAATCACTTCCCTGATTTTTTCTTTATCAATGGTAATGGTGCTGATACGTGGAGCAAAGGCAGAGAGCTCCTTACGTGAGGAGGCAATTGTCTGCTCCATTATATCGATAATTCGCATGCGGGCATTTTTAGCCTTCTGCAGTGCCTCTTTCATAAGTTCAGGAGTAATACCATGGATTTTGATATCCATCTGAATAGCAGTAACACCGTCACGGGTACCAGCCACCTTAAAATCCATGTCACCCACATGATCTTCGGTTCCAAGGATATCGGTAAGAACAGCAACTCTTTCATCCTCTTTTACCAGTCCCATAGCAACCCCAGCAACATGTCCTTTGATAGGTACACCTGCAGCCATCAGTGACAATGAAGAACCGCAGACTGTAGCCATTGATGAAGAACCATTGGATTCCATAATTTCAGAAACAACTCTGATTGTATAAGGGAAGCTCTTTTCGTCTGGGAGAACAGGTGCCAGAGAACGTTCGGCAAGATGCCCATGCCCGATTTCCCGTCTGGAAACGGTTCCTAATCTTTTTACTTCACCAACAGAGTAAGGAGGGAAGTTGTAGTGCAGCATGTATGATTTGTCATATTCACCCTGAATGCTGTCGATGTGCTGTTCATCGAGTTTGGTTCCCAGGGTGGTGGCAACCAGTGCTTGTGTTTCTCCACGAGTAAACAGTGCTGAACCATGTGCTCTGGGAAGGATGTCCAATTCACAAGTAATGTTACGGATTTCATCAAGCTTTCTTCCACCGATTCTGATACCCTGATCAAGAATAGTCTTTCGGATATCATTTCTTTCGATTTCGGTGAATGCGGCGTCAATTTCGGCACCAGATTCGGGAAATTTCTCTGCCAGAGCGGTCTGTACTTCTTCGCGAAGGGCATCCAGACCACGATAGCGTTCTTTTTTGTTTCCTGAAAAACTGATTTCATGAATGCGGTCTTTTACCAACTCATTAACCGCTTCCATTATTTCAGGGTTGATTTCCTTTTCCGGATATTCTTCTTTGGCAGTCTTGCCGACTTTGGCGATAAGTTCCTTCTGCAAGGCTACAAGCTCTTTTATATACTTATGGGCCAAAAGCAGTGCTTCGATCAGCAATTCTTCACTAAGTTCAGAGCACCCACCTTCGACCATCATGATCGAATCCTCTGTGCCCGCTACAACCAGATCCAAATCTCCGGCTTCAGTTTGGGCCAGAGAAGGGAAAACTTTGAGCTGGCCATCCACCAGACCAATGCGCACACAAGCAACAGGTTCTCTGAAAGGCAGATCTGAAATACAAAGAGCACTGGAAGCAGCAGTAACCGCAATTACATCAGCATCATAATTATCATCTGCAGAAATAACAGTACACACTATCTGAACTTCTTTATTATACCCTTTGGGGAAAAGAGGCCTGATAGGGCGATCCACTATTCTTGCGGACAAAATCTCCTTTTCACTGGGTTTACCTTCTCTTTTTACAAAACCACCGGGAATTTTACCTGCAGCATAGGTTTTTTCTACATATTCAACAGTGAGAGGGAAGAAATCAGAATCTGCTTCAGTACCGCTACACACTGTAGCTAAAACCATTGTGTCACCAATTCGGGTAATCACCGAACCATCAGCCTGCTTTGCAATGCGGCCTGTTTCCAGAGAAACCTTAATATTAGAAATTTCGGTTTCTACATTGATATGAGTCATCTATAACTCCTGATGTTAGATTTTTATATTATATATAGTCATTAGTGCAATCATAAGGAAATTGGGACGGCAAATTGTTGCCGTCTGTGGGATTTGTGTACAGGCCAGATAGAGAGTACAATTTTCCATAACCACCAAATGAGCATGAATTCAGCAAGTCGGTGGGCGCTCCATGTCGTAGAAGGAGAAAGCGGCGGGAAAACACCTCGGGCCGCTATTTTCTAATATTGAGTTTCTTGATTAATGAACGGTATCTGTCAATATCCGCTTTTATCAGATAATCAAGCAGAGATCGACGCTCTCCAACCAGCTTGAGAAGTCCGTAACGGGTGTGATGATCTTTAGGATTTGCCTTAACATGTTCGGTTAAATAATTAATCCTATCAGTTAAAATTGCAATTTGCACATCAGTATTTCCAGTGTCCTTCTCGTTTTTACCGTAAGTACTGGTTAGTTCCTTTTTGCGTTCTTTTGTTAACGCCATTGGAGTCTCTCCTCTGAAAAAAAATTCTTATTTGGTTTATATCCTGTTCAATATGTCTCACCAGTTCCTCTGTATTTGAAAAAGCCTGATCACTGCGCATAAAACGGTAAACCCATATATGTGCAGTTTGTCCGACTTGCGGCGTAGTTCCTTTCAAATCAAGTGCATGAAACTCAAAATGGCTTTCTCTGTCATTAAAAGTGGGACATGCACCAAAATAGAGCCCCCCGGTAAGTATTGTATTATTAAATTCAAGCTCTGCGGCATAAACCCCCGGTGGTGGAATAACTTTCTGCGAAGACGGTCTGTTAAAATTGAGGGTTGGGTAGCCGATTTGTGAGCCTATTTTTAATCCTTCTATCCTTTCAACCGAAATCAGATAAGGATGACCTAACATTTCCATCGCTTCACTTAGGCATCCTTCAGTTATTAATTTGCGAATTCTGGTTGATGATACAGCCAATGAATCCATTTGGAGCAAATTTACAGTAAATACTGGAATATGATATTTGCTCATGGCATCACGCAAAAAATTTTTGCCGCCAGATCGGTTTTTACCTATTGCATGCCCTTCACCCATTATCCATTCTGCCATATGAAAGCGGGAAATCAGATAATCTTCCACAAATGATTCTGGCGATGTTTCACTGAAAGATTTATCAAAGGGAATTTTGAACAGGTAATCAATTCCAGATTTTTCTATCAGAGTATATTTCTCTTCAAATGTAGTAAGCAAATGTTGTGGCAATTCTGGAAATAAGGCAGCACGGGTGTGTGGTTCAAAAGTAACTAATGCAGATGATGCTCCCCTTTGGCGTGCCCTGTCAACCACTTGTTTAATGAGCAGTTGATGTCCCCGGTGCACCCCATCGAAATTTCCAACCGTAAGAACAGTGCTCTCCTGGTCAGGAAGATAATCATCGATTGAAAGAAGCTTCATGGCTATCACCTGATAAGGGAAAAACAGCTACAGGATGATACTCAGAGCCCTGTTTCCATTGAAGCACAGCAAGCAGATGTGTACCACAATAAGCAAAGATTTTCCTGTCTGTTAAATCATTCATTTGTGGTAATGAAATATTCATTCCATAAATGAGCTTTCTATAATGATGTTCGCTTAGTTGAATGCCGGGTTCATTGCCCAACACTACTGCGGCAGGCATAATATAGTTAACGGCATGGTCGATATCATCAATCTCCATCGCCTGTTTCAGATCGAAATTCCCAGAACGACAACGCCTGATAAAACTGGCAAAAGCGCAGGTATTGAGCTCTGTTGCCAGATCTCTGACTATTGCCCTTACATAAGTCCCTCCTGAGCAGCTTACCTCTAGTTCCGCTGAACCACTGTCTTGATCATACTGGATCAGATCCAATGAATGAATGGTGACTTTGCAGGGTTTTAAAGTAGGGTTATCACCTTTTCTGGCCATTTCATAAGCTCTTACGCCATTGATCTTTTTTGCAGAGAAAGCAGGAGGTATCTGAAAATACTCACCATGGAAACGATTAAGCACAGCCTTAAGCTGGGCTGGCAGTGGAAAAGCCCCTCCATCGGCAATTACCGTTCCGGTATTGTCCAGTGTATCGGTTTGGGAACCAAATTGAATGCCGAATCTGTAAACCTTGGGTTCGTTGGGAAGATACTGTATCAGACGGGTAGCACTGCCTACCGCAATTACCAGTAAACCACTGGCTTCCGGGTCCAGAGTTCCCGCATGTCCGATCTTCTTAACTTTTAAAACTTTTCGCAATTGTGCTACTATTTTAAATGAAGATGGCCCTTGTGGCTTATTTACGCACAAAAATCCGTCCACCCCCTACTGCAGCTCCTTTTCTATTATAGAGAGCATCTTCTGGAGGGCTTGTGTGTAAGGAAGATTTATGGTGCATCCTGCAGCATTGGAATGGCCTCCTCCGCCAGGAATCTTCTGAGCGATTTTTCCAACATCAATTTTTCCTTTGGATCGCAGGCTGAAATGAGTCTGATTCTCATTGTGCTTAACTAACATCCCCATATATACCCCTTCTGCTGTGCTGGTATAATCGGACATACCCTCACTGTCGCTTAACTGCGCACCAAGTTCATCAACCAGTGAATATGGCATCTCCATAATACAAACCCTGCCATCAAGAAGAAAGTGCAACGAAGACCAGATTCTTGCCTGCAATAAAAGAGCATTCGGAGAATGTGATGCATACACCTTTTCGTATATCTTTGCACAATTTGCACCCTTATCGGCAAGATCAGCGCATTTTTTAAGAATCCTGCTGTTAGTATTTGAAAATCTGAAACCACCGGTGTCTGTCATTATGGCGGTGTAAAGCGATTCTGCTACATGATCCGGAAAAGAGATATTACAGTTCAGAAAGTGATCGTAAATAATTTCACCCACTGCTGCTGCAGCTGTATCTACAAGGTTTAATGAGCCAAATCTGGTGTTATCTCTGTGATGATCTATATTTATGATAACAGGAGCTGAAACAGAACCAATATTCCAACCGAGTCGTCCGGGATTTGAACAATCCAGTATTACAAGTACATCATAATGCCCTTTGAGGGGCAATACAGTCATTTTATCGCTGTTGTGAAGAAATGTGAATTTTGCCGGAACTGCATCGTGATTGCATATAGTGACCTCTTTACCTAAGGAATTAAGATACCAGTAAAAGGCCAATTGTGAACCGATCGAATCTCCGTCAAGGCTAATATGAGAGGAGATGAGAAATTTATCATGAGAAGTTATAAGTGAGTGAAGGTCATTCCAGATCATCTTGAATTTCTTTGAGTAGCTCGTTAATATGTTGACTTTGCTCAAGAGAGTTGTCGATTTTAAAATACAGATGCGGAAAGTGCTTCACGGTTACACGGCCGGCAACAGTTCTCTGGATAAAAGGGGCGGCCTTGTTAAGGGCAGCAACTGCGTTGTCTTTTTCATTGCGGTCTCCCATCACACTTACATAAATAGTAGCATTACGGGTATCCTGAGCAAGTTTAACCTGAGTAACTGTAATCACAGGCGGGATTCTGGGATCCCGCAATTCCTGTGAAATCACAGTACCGATTTCTCGCTGAAGAAGTTCTTTGAGCCGCTCAATATGGAAATGTGTTGATGGCAAATCTTAGCTCCTTTACGCATGGGTTGAAAGCTTACGGGCAACTTCTATTTCCTCATAAACCTCAAGACGATCATTTTCCTGGAAATCATGATAATTTTCCAGTGTAATCCCGCATTCGTATCCGGCATTTACTTCCTTGACATCTTCAGATAGCCTTTTCAAAGATCCTATGCGACTATCCGCAATGATAACATCATCACGAATAAGTCTTGCTTTGGCACCACGAGAAACCGTACCGGAATGAACATAACAACCTGCCACTATTCCCACCTTGGAAATCCTGAATACCTGGCGAATTTCTACCGAGGCAATGACATTTTCTTGGATTTCGGGCTTTAACATTCCTTCCATGGCACTTCGCACAGCATCCAGCGCTTCATAGATAATTTTATAAGTTCTTATTTCCACGCCTTCGCGTTTGGCCAATTCTCTGATTTTGCTGTTTGGACTAAGATGGAAACCAATGATAAGTGCATCTGAAGCTGCAGCAAGCATAACATCGGTTTCCTTTATGGCACCAACGCTTCTATGGATCACCGCCACCTTGATCTCTTCAGTACTAAGTTTTTCCATGGAATCTGCCAGAGCTTCCACCGATCCATCAACATCACCTTTGATGATGAGATTGAGAGTCTGAACATTTCCTGCCTGTATCTGCTCATAAAGATGATCAAGAGAAATAGTGCCCATCCTACGAAGTTCCCGTTCTTTTTGAGCCAGACGCCTTCTGGCAGAGATGTCACGGGCTTCCTTCTCATCATCGACAACTCTGAAAGAATCCCCAGCCTGGGGCGTACCGGATAACCCCAGTACTATTACTGGTTTAGATGGTCCGGCCTCACTAACAGTTTGACCACGCTCATTGAAAAGATCGCGCACCCGTCCGGAGTGGATTCCGGTTACAAAAGCATCTCCTTTTCTCAGGGTTCCTTTCTCAATAAGAATAGTGGCAATGGGTCCCTTTCCCTTGTCCAGTTCTGCTTCAACCACAACACCCTGGGCGTTACCTGTAGCACTGGCTTTCAGTTCAAGAATCTCACTTTCCAGCGCCAGTGTTTCCAACAGTTTGTCGATTCCCTTACCAGTTTTTGCAGAGATCTCTACACAGGAGACCTGTCCGCCAAAATCATCTACCAGCACATTGTATTGAGCAAGCTCTGCCTTAACCCGGTCTACATTGGCAGTTGGCAGATCAATTTTGTTGATGGCTACAACTATAGGCACATTTGCGGCTCGGGCATGATCAATAGCTTCTTTGGTCTGAGGCATGACTCCTGAATCGGCAGCTACAACCAGCACTATAACATCGGTAATCTGGGATCCTCTGGCCCGCATAGCAGTGAATGCTTCGTGACCAGGAGTGTCAAGGAAAGTCACAGGTCCGAATTTGGTTTGTACTTCGTATGCGGCAATATGTTGAGTAATGCCTCCTGCTTCACCAGCGATTACATTGGTTTTTCTGATATAATCAAGCAGAGAAGTTTTTCCATGGTCAACATGTCCCATTACAGTTACTACCGGAGCACGAGGCGTCAATACTGCATCTTCTTTTTCTGTAACCTCTTCTTCCAGTTCAGCTCCGTATTCGGTCATTAGTTGTGCGGTATATCCGAATTCATCAACCAGAAGCTCGATAGTCTGAAAATCTAGTCGCTGGTTGATGGTAACAAACAGTCCCAGCTCCAGACATTTGGCAATCAGATCTGATGCAGGAATGTTCATCATGTTTGATAATTCATTAACCGTGACAAATTCTGAAACGTTAAGCACCTTGCGATCGGTTTCTTCCTCTTTAATAACAGTATCTTTTTTGTACTTCTTTTTTGAAAAACCGGATCCGATTTTAGCAAGGGTCTTCTTAATGTTAGCCTTCAACTCGAATTCGTCAATTTCAGGGCGTTCCGGTTTCTTTTTACCCTTCTTCTTGCTTTTATCTTTTTTGGAATATCCTTTGGATTCAAATGAAGGCGGAATCTCTTCTACAGGAACAATAACAGGTTTTGGTTCTGTAGTGGCGGCAGAAGGGGTATAAGTACGCTCAAATTCCCGTGGCTGACGTTGCTCTTTTTCAAAGGTCCGTCGGGGCTGAGGGGGATAAGCTGCTTTTATAGTTTCTTTTTCTACCTCAACTGCAGAAACAGCCGGTTCTTGCTTTTCTACTGGCTCCTGTGGGACTTCTTCAGGAGTGACCTCTTCAGGTTTCTGAGCTTCCTCTTCTTTACCGATCAAGTCTTCACGAGCTTTAGTGAGCATCTGTTTTTTACGTTCATACTCTTTTTTAATTTCTGCCCGTTCGGATTCGAATTTCTTTTTAATTTCATTGCGAAGACTCTCATCAACCGTACTCATGTGGCTCTTTACAGGAATACCCATGCCACGCAGCATCTGCACAAGGGCTTCGCTGGAAACCTTAAACTCCTGAGCTAATTTATAAACTTTCTCTTTTGCCATTGCTTACCTCTCGTATTACTTGCGGCGTGTGTACTGTAAAGTCATTATAACGGAACCCGGCAAAACATCCGGCAACTTTTTCCGCAAACATTTATTAAACTAAAGAGCAGAACCGGTGGAGTTATTCTCCTTATTTTCATGAGCCTCATCTATTGCTTTTTTAGTGTCATCCTCTGATTGAGTCATGTTCTCTATTGCACTGGCAGCAATATCGCTCATTATCGGACTTTCTTCATTGTCATTTTCTTCAAAACGTTCGCCACGGGCTTCTTCGCGCATCGATTCAAAGGCTTCATCATAGGTCTGATCCTGCTGGTCGGTGTCAGTAGAGTAAGCTTCGGGTGCGATGTTTTCTTCAGCGCTTTTTTCAGCACCTTTAGGCGGGCTGGCCGGAGTTTCTGATTGAATAGCAGCCCGTTGCTCTTCACTCATGTTAGCGAATTCCTCATCGCCAAAAACGTCAATTTCCTTGTCAAGCATTTTGGATGCCAGACGGATGTTTTGGCCTTCACGTCCTATGGCCTGTGCCAAATCCTCTTCCCGAATTACTACAACAATCTTGAAGTCGCCAACAGGAATGACTCTTTTAACCTCTGCAGGAGCAAAAACTCTTCGGACCAGAAGCGATAACTCATCGGTCCAGTTAATTATGTCGATCCGCTCATTGGAGAGTTCACGAACTATAGCCTGTACGCGGTTACCACGCATTCCCACACAGGCTCCAACCGGATCTACCCGGCTGTCACTGGTAGTAACTGCAATTTTGGAGCGGTGACCAGGGTCCCGTACAACTTTTACAATACGAACTGTTTTGTCAAATATTTCAGGTACTTCCAGCTCGAAAAGACGGGCCAGAAACTCCGGGGCAGTTCTCGAGATAATGACCTGTGGCCCTTTGGGATTGTTTTTAACCTCCACTATACATGCCCGGATGTTATCACCCTGACGATAATGCTCTTTGCGAATCTGTTCTTTAAAAGGTAGCAGAGCTTCAGTACGACCCAGATTTACCAGAATATTTCCTTTTTCAATCTGTTGAACCGTTCCGGTTATCAACTCGCCAACTCTTTCGCTGTAATCGGCAAATATTTTCTCCCGTTCTGCTTCCCTTACTCTTTGGATGATCACCTGCTTGGCAGTTTGAATAGCCATTCTGCCAAAAAGATCAATGTCAAGATCCTGAATCAGTTCATCACCTATCTCGATATCCTCATCTATCTCCCGGGCATCCTCCAACAGGATCTGCTTTTCAACATCTTCAACCACTTCCACCACAACCTGACGGGTAAAAACTTCCAGCAAACCTTTTTCCCGGTCAACTTTTACTTCCACATTAACAGGTTTTCCAAGGTATTTACGTGCTGCTGTAGCCAGCGCATCCTTCAAAGTGTCCAGCACCAGATCCATACTGATGCTTTTTTCCTTGGTAACAGCACCTATCGAAGCAACAATATCCAATGCCTTCAACGCTTCGCTTTTGCTCTTTCTTTTCATCTATCTATCCTTCCCGAATTACTTGAATC
>CAYYNL010000069.1:0-21965 GCA_964472925.1 uncultured Fibrobacter sp.
ATTAGGATATACTTAAATTGGACAGTAGATAGAATAGTCCGAATGGTATATTTATTGAGTGCTCGACAATTCTCCCTTTTTAGGATAACATTATCATCACCTTAATAATAAAGTATTAAACAGCAGAGTAAAAACTATGAATCGTTATTCTGGACTCTTTCTTCATCCCACCTCTATGCCTTCCAGATACGGAATTGGGGATTTGGGAGATTTCTCTTTCACTTGGATTGATATGCTTTCACAGATGAAACAATCTTTCTGGCAGCTTTGTCCTTTAGGGCCGACTGGTTATGGTGATTCTCCATATCAATGTTTCAGCTCCTTTGCGGGTAATACCCTTCTTATTTCTCCAGATTCCTTAGCTGCAGAAGGGCTTTTGACCAAAACAGAACTCGAGAACTATCCCAGACTTCCAGATTCCGCAGTGGATTTTGGGGCGGTCATTATCCAAAAAGAAAAAATATTTCGTAAGGCATATTCCCGATTCACCGATACTGATGAATTTATTCAATTCTGTGAAAAGGAACAGTACTGGTTAGATGATTATGCGCTATTCAGGGTTATAAAAGATTTAATGGGGGGTAAGCCATGGTATCTCTGGGATACTCCATTAAAGATGCGTAATCCTGCTATAATAAAGGGAATTATTTCTACAGAGCGCAACATGATACGATATCAGAAATTTCTTCAGTTCTGTTTTTACCGTCAATGGATGTCATTGAAATCGTATGCAAATAAAAGAGGAATTCAGATCATTGGAGATATTCCTTATTATTCGGCTTATGACAGTTGTGATGTCTGGGCAGCTTCAGAACTATTTGAGCTGGATGAGTCTGGAAAACCTTTAAGAGTCGCGGGAGTTCCACCAGATTATTTCAGTGAAAATGGGCAGCTTTGGGGCAATCCTCTTTATAGATGGAATAAAATGCGCAATGATGGATACTCCTGGTGGATCAAAAGAATTCAGAAGACTCTTGAATTGGTTGATTATGTCAGACTTGATCATTTCAGAGGGTTTGAATCATTCTGGGCAATTCCAGCTTCCAGTAGCACTGCAAAAAAAGGCGTTTGGGAAAAGGGACCTGGTATTGATTTTTTCAATGTGATTAAACAGAATCTGGGGAAATTACCCATAATAGCCGAAGATCTGGGAGAGATTACCGAAGAAGTGGAACTTCTTAGGCAACAAGCTGGATTACACGGAATGAAAGTGCTTCAGTTTGCCTTTGATGGCAATCCTCATAACCCATATCTACCCTACAACATATTTCCTGATAGTGTCACTTATACTGGAACTCACGATAATGATACTTCCATAGGATGGTACAATAGTCTCTCTTATGATAATAAGATGTTTGTCCATAATTTTCTGGGTTGCAATGAAGCTGCTGTCTTTTTGAAGCTTTTTCTTCGCCTGGCCTTTGGGTCACCTTCAAGACTTTGCATAATTCCCTTTCAGGATGTGTTGGGGTTGGGGACAGAGCACAGAATGAACACTCCGGGAACCGGTAGCGGCAACTGGAAATGGCGATTTACAGAAGATCAAATTTGCAAAGAAAAACTACAGGAAATCGGAGAACTAACTAATGTGTTTGGCAGAGCTCCGGATAATGAAAAAAAGGTAAATTCTGGAAAATTAAATAGAACATAATTTGGAAGATTTGATTCAAAATAAGCCATTGATTCTTCAGGTTTGGTTTTATTTTCCCCAGAGATGATTAATTAATTAATTAAAAAAACACCTCTGGGGAATTAAGCCTTTTCAGGCTGAGAAATACTCGGTTCTATACAATTGTTTATACCGGCCAATTATCTTTTCTATATTATATCGGTTCTCAAAGGAGTGTCTTGCGGCTCTACCCATCTCTTCTCTCATAGTTTCATTTGTCATAAGTTCTTTAATTGCCAGGTGAAGTTTATCAGTGTCTTTCGGAGGCACCAGGATTCCTGTCCTTCCGCTCTCTATTATTTCGTTTACCGGAGGAATATCGAGGGCAACTACCGGTTTGCCATGGCTCATAGCCTCAACATATACTATCCCGAATGACTCATCATTTGAGGGGACACAGAGAAGTGAACAGCACGAGAGAAGATGTTGCTTTGTCTCTTCATCTGCTTCACCAAGATCGGTAATGTAAGGGCTGACCGAATCGTTTTTTTCTCCTGGTCCCACTATCAGAAGCTTTCCTAAGGATTCGAGCCCCTGATATGCAGAAAGCAATAACGGGAGCCCCTTGTGTTTCTCACGTCTACCTATAAAAAGAATGAATTTGCCATAAGTGCTGTTGTTTACCTGATTTGAACTGCGTGGGATGAGTATCGGAGGTGGGATTACCACTATAGTTGGATTGCAGAAATTACCGGCAACAGAAAGAAAATCATTTTTAAAAGATTCTGTAGGGCAAACAAGTGTATCGGATCTCTTGTAAGCATTTATTTGTCCTGGAGAATCACCCCATTTTCCAAAATGGATAAAGGGATTGTTAATAAGTCTGATTCTTTTTTTTCTGCAGATTTCGCTAATGCATCGGGCAAGGTAGCCGGTTGAAATGCAGTGGACAATATCTGTGTCTTTGAGCAGAGAGATAATTTTTTTTCTAAATGCCGATTTGTAAAAAAAATACAAAAGATCATAAACAAAAATTTTTTTACATGCAGGTATATCCCATATTGCAAGTGGTAAGAGCAAGGTTTTTTCTCTGATACCAGGTCTTAATAGACTAATGGTGTTGCCATCCGGATCGGTGGGTGGAATCTCTTTGACCTTGAAGAACCGTTTGAACAGTGAAGGAGATGAACAGATTCCATGAGTGATAATCTGTATATCGAAATCAACTCTGAGAAGTGAGGCAAGTGTTTGTGCAACTGCTTCTGCTCCACCTTTTTGTGGCCAGTAATAGTCAGTGACGATTGATAGCTTTTTGTTTTCCATCTTTTTTTTACCTTGCTTCGCTAATTATGAGGCTTATCCGTATTATACATTAATGAAGTAAAATATTGAGCTATTGTGTGATTAAACTATTTTACAGAGATATTTTTTTGAATGATTCGTGTCTTGCCTCCAATTTTGTCTATTATAGAGGCACGCGAATGCACGATCAAAGAAACTGTGAATCTAAATCTCGATAATGGATGAAACATATCCAGAATCTTTTTTCTGATTCGAAAGTACTCGTGTCCGAAATATTGATCTTTTTCTGATAATTCGTGCTAAGCACCTGTTTCATAGTAGAGGTAAACGAGTGTCCCGATTGAGGAAACACGAATATCTACGAAAAGGGACGAGGCACACCCGAGCATCTTGTTCCAGATTCGAATGTGCTTTTTCCCTAAATCATATAGTTTGTGTTAATCTTCATTTTTTGCGGTAAGTGTTACAAAATAAGTACGAGCACGAATGAGGAATAAGAATAATCACGAAAAGAACGGGTTTTAAAAATCAGGAATATTGATAAACAGGAGAAAATGTGCGTTATCAAAATTACGAATTGGATCCCTTTCAGGTCCA
This sequence comes from uncultured Fibrobacter sp., assembly GCA_964472925.1. Classification (GTDB taxonomy): domain Bacteria; phylum Fibrobacterota; class Chitinivibrionia; order Chitinivibrionales; family Chitinispirillaceae; genus JAAYPC01. The sequence goes on from CAYYNL010000069.1 coordinate 3,509, forward strand.
GGCAGTGGAAGCAATCGATAGAGGGGAATCACTAATCGTAGCAGCTCCTACAGGTTGTGGCAAAACTCTTATTGCGGAGTATGCGGTGGATGTATCCATGGAGCGAAACAAAAGGGTTATCTATACTGCACCGATAAAAGCTCTTTCCAATCAGAAATATCGTGATTTCAGGAAACGTTTCGGGGAGGAGGTAGTAGGGATTCAGACCGGGGATGTCACCATCAACCCTGAAGGCAAACTGTTAATCATGACCACAGAAATTTTTCGCAATCTAATACTCGAGGATTCCCGTCGTCTCTCAGATATTTATTATGTAATTTTCGATGAAATTCATTATCTGGATGACCCAGAGCGGGGTACGGTTTGGGAGGAGAGCATTATTCTGGCTCCACATGAGATTCGTTTCATGTGTTTGAGTGCGACTGTTCCTAATATACATGAACTGGCGCAATGGATGGGAGCTGTAAGGGGAACCAGTTTCACAGTTATTGAAGAAACGCAGAGGCCAGTTCCTTTAAAACATTATTTCTACAGTCCAAAGTTTGGTTTAATGAATCTTAAGTCGATAAAAAGAAAATACCGTTCCGATGCCTCTGAGCGAAAAAAATTCCTTCGTCGTAAACCTTCCTCAAAAAGAATTATTCAATACATTCTGGAAAGAGGTCAGACTCCGATTCTTTATTTCTGTTTCAATCGAAGGGCTTGTGAGTACAATGCAGAACAGCATAGCCAGTTAAATCTTCTCGATTATGAGCAGCGTCAGAAGGTCAGGACAATGGTTGATGAACTGGTAGCCCAGTACAATCTTGGTGACTATGATCGTCTGCAGTATCTGCGTAACCTTTGGGAATCTGGCACCGCTTTTCACCATGCAGGAATTCTTCCGGCCGCCAAAGAGATTGTTGAACGACTTTTTACGGCTGGACTGATAAAACTTCTTTTCTGTACCGAAACTTTTGCTTTGGGAGTTAACATGCCTGCAAGTTCGGTGGTGTTTGATGAGCTGGAAAAGTTTGATGGGGTGGAGTTCAATTACCTCATGACTCGTGAATATAATCAGATGGCTGGGCGAGCTGGCAGAAGGGGTATGGATGAAGTAGGCTTTGTATATTCACAAATAATTCCAGAAGCTACTGATCCGCAGCATATTGAAAGGCTGCTCTATGGTAACAACGAGCGGATTAACAGCCGTTTCTACGCGGGGTACTCCACGATACTTAATCTTTACAGTCAATTTGGTGAAGATGCATTTGAGATATTCCGCAAAAGCCTTCATAATTTCCGTAAAGGTACCTTCTCCATAAGCAAAGCTTACCGTAAAGAGGAAAACCAAATCGAGAACCGGATAAAGTTTCTTCAGGCAACCGGTTTTCTTGATGGCACCAACCTGACTGAAAAAGGAAAGCTGGCGGCAGCAGTTAGTGGTTATGAGATTCAGGCAGCCGAGCTTTATGTTACCAGAAGTTTTGATGAATGCAGTATCGTGCAAATTCCGGTTCTGCTGGCTTCACTGATCACAGAGGAGAGTCGTGGAAGGAAAAACGCTCCTGCATCATCTTTCAACATGCGTTTTAGTGCAGAGAAAGTTATTCATAAACTTCGTATGAAAGAGATAAAGCATAATATAAAGATGCCCATTCGGGAGATGGATTTTTCGCTTGCTGCACCGGTTTTTGCTTGGGCTAATGGATGTTCGCTGAAGGATCTGGCCTCTTTTGGTGTTCCCGAAGGGGATTTAGTGCGTGTTTTGAGGATGACCATTCAATTGCTACGAACTTTACGGGACAGAATACCTGATACTTTTTTGGCAGATCGATTCCATGAGGCTTTGGTAATGATAAATAGAGATGTGGTGGATGCACAGGCGCAGCTTGAAGTGGGATATTAAAGAGATGGTGTGGGATTGGCCAGGTCCCCTTTTCCCCGGAGATAAAAAGCTGATGCAAAAAATAATCATCTCTGGGGTATTAGAGGAAAGACTTCCGAAAACAATAGACTTCTTCCACTTAGGAAAATTTGGAATCTTATAGCATGAGATTCGATGATCCCCGGAGGTTTAAAATTAAAGCGAAAAAGATTTTACTCTGGGGTATAAGAATATAAACTATACTAAAAGTAAAGCTAAAATGGGCTGCTATTTCAAAATATATGTACCCCCATTTAAATCGTGTCACCTCCCCCAAGTGCATTTTCTTATGTGGGTTGAAGGCAAAACTTTTGGCGAAAAAAGAACGTATGCTAGCTTTTTAAACAGATTAGAAAAAACGAAAAACTTCCTATTCATTTCTGGCTTTCAGGAAACCAGTGCCTTCTTGCTTTCGTGGCTTTGCCGCTAAATCAAGCTACCGCCGTAGTACTTGACTTTCTAAAAACTTTTTCAAGTGATCTCTTTTAACACTTTTTCGATAAGATAGTCCTTATTCTCCACATTTTTGAACCTGGTAAGCATTCTGGAAACTGCTGCTTCTGTTACCCTTAAATATCTGGCAGCATCTGCCCCACTGAATTCGTATAGACCCTTGCATAGAGTAACGAAAAGCTCCCTTCCTTTAGATCTGACATTGGACCGACCGGCCCGGAAAAGGTCATCTTTTTCCATAACCAGCAATTGGGCTACCTTTTGATGGATCATTTCCATTTTAACATTTTCACTGATATAGCGGGCAATTTGTAAGCGCCTGCATCTGTCTAACTCCATCACTTTCTTAACAAATTCCGGCTTTCCTATCACGTATAATTGCGGTTTATTAAATCCCTGCTTTGCATGGTTTATGTCTCTTAATTTAGAAGTAAGGTTATCACCATTATTATCAGTACCTCTAATATATTGGTAATATTTCTCATTGGATTCTATCCCAATCTTCTTAAAGAGAACGTCACAATTTATGAGATCTGAGGTGCTGTTTCCCATAAAAACCGAATGACTGCAGAATTTGTAATGATCAAGTTCATCAAAGCTCATTTCTCCCAATTGTATCGCTTCCATATGAACAGAGCGGATAAGTTCTTTTAGCCGGTCATCCTCTACTATTACCGATGTAAATCGGGAGGAGAAAACGGTTCCTTCACGTCCCAGAACTTTGTTAATCTTTTTGGCAAGGATGGAATTAAATTGCTGCATGGCTAAAGAGATGGATTGCTGATTCGATTGAAGAACTATTTGATACTGGTTTAAGGAGATGGAAAATGCATGACAGGAGAAATCGTATTTAATTAGGGTTTTGGCTAACTGATTGAGAAAGAAGGTTTTGATCTCATCGCTTTTAAAAATTTGAAGTTCCTGGACCCCTTTAGAACAAATTTGATAAATAACACCAGGGGCAACGATTCTTGGTTTTGTGCTCATGGATTTCTCCTTTATTGGATGTGCGGAATTGAAGAAATAAAGACGCAATTTTCATTCCAAGTGGAGATCCCAGAGGTGAAGAGTTAACAGATCAAAAATCATCTCTGGGGTAATATGAAATTTGAGAGATTTTTTTATTGATTCAGAGCTACATAATTGTGATCTGAGTGATCAACAGAAAGATATTCAGAAATCCATTTTTAAGCCGACCATTTCTTTTTAGTCTGAAGAATTGGGTATTTCTTTTTTAAACAGAACCTTATTTTCTCCAAATGTCTATTTTTATCTTTTATCACTTCCGCAAATCTGAATTTATAGCTTCTTGAAACCCTAAGTTACCCCAGAGTTATAACTAAAATCAAAAAATCACCTCTGGGGAATCGGATCAAGCACCACTCAGCCCAAAAAATCGGAACTATCGTAACTACCTTCTCAGAATCCTGCAAACCTCATCAAAAACCCTTTGTGGCGTTATTTCCCTGAGGCATGCAATCTCCTTGTCAGGACAGTTGAACCGATGTGATTTGCGATAATAGGAATGACTGCAGGGTCTGCATGGATAGCTGGAGTGAATAATTACTGCTTCTTTGGAAAATGGCCCTGTTCTGCGAAAATCCGATGGCCCCCAGACTGAAACCGAATATGCACCGGTAAATGCAGCTATATGCATCAGTCCACTATCATTGGAAACAAAAACAGAACATCGTGAAATTTCATCGTAAAGGGCATTCAGGGAGAGTGACTTTTTAATTGTCACCCCTTGGATGTCTTCAAAAAATTTAAGCTCCTCATATTCATCGGGTCCGAAAAAAAGCACCAGATCATAACCGGAGGCTTCTTTCTTAATCATGTCGATTAACTGCTTCCAATATTGCAGTGGCCACCTGCGGTAGGAATCTGCCGCTTTGCATCCGACATGGAAACCAATCCGCTTTTCTTTTTTGTTTATTACAGAGAAATATTCTACCTCATTTTCTTCAATAGCGAATCCGGCAGCATTGATTAAGCGAAGATTCTGAAAAGTATCGTGTAAACCGATCTCTACTGGTACTTGCCGGGTGGAAAGAAATGATAAGGAGCTTATGCTGTCATCAGGGTATTTGGCAGCTACCCGAATCTTTGCCCCGCAAAGGTAATGAAGAAGATTATAGTGAGGTCGTGCAGATGGAAAGGACAGTATCGATACATCGTAAGATTCGTTTCGGATCTTTAACAGAGTTTTCAGTGCATCTTTGATATTGTTGGAGATAAAAAAGTTGTTCTGGTAAAGATTCCTGAATGGTTCCCATTGCCTGGTAATATAGTCAACCGATTTAAGATAAGTGACAATATCAAAAGAGATATTCTTCTCATGAAGTTTTTTTAAAACAGGATAAAGGATTATCAGGTTACCGATTCCATAAGGCATTAAAAAGAGAAGTTTCATTTCTGTTTTCCTGAATTCAGCAAGTTTATTTTACAGCCATAGCTTCAGATAAAGCTATAAATCGGCTGGTAAATGGTAAACGTGTTCCAAAAAAAATACTGTTCTGGTTATACATGCTCTGCAAATGCATAAAATAGTATTACGAGTGAGGATGAGAAAAATGCAGTAATGCACTAATGAAACGAAAGAGGGCCTTAAAGGTACCTTTCGAGGAGAAAAATTTCATTCTATCATTCCCACCCCTGAAATCCTCCAAAGGAGGGCTAAGTTCCCTGAGCTACTGGGTATAATTGGCTTCCTGCAGTACTTCTTTCGGTCTTGAGTTCCCTTTTGGGTTTTTAACTTCTAACCCTATAGACCTGAGATATTTATAATTTTTTGAAGGTGCTATACGTATTTTATTTTCCTTTTTTCGTTATTTTGGCGGAGGATTTTAGTGTCCAGGTTTTCTAAAAGCTTTACCAGATTATTTAAACTGTTTGTAACTCTGCTTGTCATGGCATTTTTGGTTCGAAAGCTAGGATGGAACCAGATCTTAGCTACAGTTTTAGATGCAGATCCTCTATGGTTAATTGCCTCGGCTGCTGTGTTTATCGCCAGTGGATGGCTGGGTGTGATCCAGTGGGAAATATTACTGAAAAATCGTGGAATCGTCCTGAAATTCTGGAATGTATTCCGATTATATTTTGTCGGTTTGTTTTTTAACAATTTTATCATGGGCGGAATAGTGGGTGATGCTGTCAAGGTGGCATCGCTGAAATCCCGTGAGGGCAAGGGACTGGCCGGCCTGGCTGCCACCTTTCTAGACCGATTTGCCGGATTGTGGGCCATGTGTGGTTTTGCTGTAGGCGGAAGTATTATTCTTCTGCAACGTGGTGCTCTCAATAATGGCAAGATTGGTACTGCTGTACTGGCTCTGCTGGTAACTTTTGTGATGTTTGTAGGTATTATGATTTTTCTTATTTCAAAGCCGATGCAGAGAGCTTTTTTCAGTATTACTGATCGAATAGCCTTTGTAAGTAAATTAAGGGTAAAGGAAATCATCTCTGAGATGCTTATTGAGGCCGGTGATTTTCATGTACTGGGAAAGGTCGCATTTTTTTCCATAATTACCCAGTTTTTCAGGATCGGGGTCCATATACTGGTCGCTGCTTCACTGGGGCTTCTTACTGTAGCTAATTTTCAGTATTTTTTCATCTTTGTACCACTTATGGCGATGTTTATGACTGTTCCCTTGCCTTTTGGTGTAAGGGAAGCGGTTGGGGGGACGTTGTTTGCACTTGCAGGTTTTCCTGCACATGAGGCTTATGTAATGAATTTTCTGGCCTCACTGGTTGGTATTGGTGCAAGTTGTCTTGGCGGTATATTTTTTGTGACAGATAGAATGACCACACAGGGAAAGAAAAATGAAAAAAGTATCAATTGTAGTTCCTCTGCATAACGAAAGAGAGAGCCTTCCTTTATTAATAAAGGCTATTTCTGAAGTGCTGACACCAATGAGTATTGAATACGAGATCGTTCTGGTGGATGATGGAAGTACAGACGGTTCCTTTGATGTACTTAAGCAGTTGCACACCCAGTATGGCTCCCGTCTGCGGATTTTCCGTTTCTGCCGCAATTACGGGAAATCTGCTGCTTTGAGCGTGGGAATAAAAGAGGCTAAAGGCGAGATAATTATTACCATGGATGCTGATTTGCAGGATGATCCCAAAGCCATTCCTGAAATGCTGGAAAAAATTGAGGAAGGCTGGGATGTGGTCAGCGGGTGGAAAAAGAAACGTTACGATCCGGTATCATTTACTTTTCCTTCAAAAATATGGAATTTTATCACTTCCATTCTATCTGGTGTCAAACTACATGATTTCAATTGCGGATTTAAGGCTTACCGTGCCGAAGCCGCTAAGTCGCTGGATATCTACGGTGATCGTCACCGCTATCTGCCTGCATTGGCTCACTGGGATGGTTTCAGTGTAACCGAGATTGTCGTACCTCATCATGCGCGTCAATTTGGCAAGTCAAAATACGGTTTCAGCAAATTTTTCAGTGGAACACTGGACATGCTTACACTGCTTTTCCTGCGTAAATATTTTAAAAGGCCCTTGCACTTTTTCGGTTTTTTTGGTTTTATTCTGATCCTGGCAGGTGGATTGATGTTGGGGTATTTTGGAGTATCATGGGCACTGACCGGTTATATGAAAGTGCGTCCACTGGTTGTGCTTTCTATGGGAGCTGTGATAGTGGGAGTACAGCTATTTTTCTTTGGGCTCCTGGCAGAAATGATTATCAATATGGCACCCAAAGACTCCTATATTATTCGAGAAAAAATCGAATGATGAAATTTCGGCCAGACAAATAAAATCTGATTCTGGAAATGGAATCTCCTTAATAAGGGGAGACTTCCAACTGGGAATTCTGTTTTTTAACCGGAATCTCTTCTGTAGCGAACCTCTCCTGAGAGTTTATCAGAGCTGCTTTTTTCCCAATAACTTAACTTGAGCCTTCTCAAGAAAAAAACAACTGGATATAATCTTCTCCTAAAGTATTTTTCCTGAATCAAAAACTGAGAAACTACCTTAAGGAGGTTTATGATGTTGCGATTAAGTTTGCTACTTTTAGCAGCTTTGTTTGTTAGCTCGGCAGCATTTGCAGAGGAACAGAATTTAACCGATAAACAATCACAGCCAAAGCAAGAGCAATCTCAGCAGGGCGAATCAGAAGAGAAAAATGCAGATCTTCCTCCGCCAAGTGTCGGTCAAAAGTCTTCTCCTACCTGGGAGATTGGGGCCGGAGTAGTAACAGTAAATAACGAGCAGTGGACAAGACTGGCGGTCGGTGTCGACGTTCCTATCTGGAAATTTGGGATTTTCTTCGATTTGGAGTTATTTATCGATTCTGAAGGAAAATTTTCCAACAAAGGATGGAACTTTAAAGATGAGCCGCTGGAAGCTATAACCCGCAAAATCCGTTATATACGTTTCGGACATGAGCAAGATCCTCTTTTCATCAAATTCGGTGGACTCTCCAGTGTTACATTTGGTTATGGTCTGATAATGGATCGTTTCACCAATATGCTTCATTATCCGGATCAGAAACTTCTTGGATTGCAATTCTATCTTAATGACATCAGTCCCATCGGAATCTCTTTGCAGACTGTACTTGCAGATTTCAAAGAATTAAACGATGACGGCGGTTTGGCTGGTGTGCGCCTGGCTGTAAAACCTTTTAAACCTTCAAGTACTCCCATTATTAGTGGAATCAGTTTTGGTGGAACTTATGTAAGAGACATCAATCAGTATTCACCGGCCAGAAAATGGGATGTGCAGAGGCCAAAATCAGTAGGTTTGTATGATTATCTTATTTCATTGAATGTGCCGGTAAAAGAGGCATTGGATACGGTAATTAACACTGGACTGGGAGATCCCATTGAAGACGAGTATAAATACAAGAACGAACTGAATGCACAGAATGAGGATGATGCTTACGGATTAATCGGTGGGGATGTTGGTATTCCGATCGTAAGTACAAAGCTGCTTGGTGTGGATATCTATGGACAAGCCGCTATTCGTGATGATGGAAAGCATGGATGGGGCGTTGGAGCTCCTGGGGTTGCTTTCAGAGCGGGTCCGATCTGGGCAAATGTTGAGTATCGCCGCTCAGAGGGCAGATTCGAATTCAACCATTTCAATACCTATTATCTTGATGAACGCTTGACCAGAGATCCTGTGGTCCATACAAAAGAAGATCTTTTGATATCAACTACTCTTAACGGTATCTATGGAAAACTGGGAGCCAATATCGCAGGTATTCTGATATTGGATGGTTCTTATCAACACCTTATCGGTAAAGGAAAAGATGGGGAAGAAAGAGATAAGGATCGGCGTTTTGAAGCAGTTGCAGCGGCTGGTGAAATTCTAACCCAGAAAATTCCCAAAATCAGCAAAGCAGAATTCTACTACAACAAAACCAATATTGGTAATCTGAATGATAAATTTTTCGATAAAACAGAGTTCATGTACTATGGATACAGGATTGGTTTTGATATCACCAGTGGTGCTACTCTGATTTGGGATTCCCGTTATGGGTTTAAGCGCGATAAAAATGGAGATCTCAAATCCAATAACTTTATCAGTGTTCAAACTGCTATTAATTTCTGATTTGCTTATAAGATTCCTGCGAAATGCAGGAATCTATTATTCTGAAAAGGTATTCAGATAAAGGGAATAAAATATTTTCAGGTTCGGATCTTGCTTTTGGAATAAGTAAGACCTGTTTTTGTATGGGCCGAATGCTTTTGTTAATATTTAAAGTGTGGATTTCTGTTTGTTATATGTTTTTGGAGTATAAATGAGTGATTTTTCACCCATGATGCGTCGCATTCGAGCTGAGAAATCTCTGAAATTAAAAATCCCAAAAAAAGGTAGAATCCGTCTTCTTTTAATCCTCCTTCTTTTTGGTGCTGTCTTCAAATTCGGTGGAGCATTGCTGGTATCAAACGCTCAGGATTCTGTTTCAGAAACAAGTGTAAAGAAGAATAAAGCTGTAGAGAAAAAGTCAATTTCAGCAGATCCGTCCAGAAAAGAGTACTCCAAGATGAGTTACTCTGAGATGACGGCAATTCTTAAACAGTCCTCTTATGATATGTCAAAGGTTTGTGACACCATTAAACATCTTCAGGACACGCTGGTTTATCATTACAGCCTGGATTCATCTTTGCAAAGCCTTGGAAACCGTCTGATGAAAAGGTATAAGCCACTTTATGGTGCAATCATCGCCATGCACCCTAATTCTGGTAGAGTACTTTCGATTATCTCTTTTAAGCATGACAGCGTTTCCGATCTGGGCAATATCTCTTTTCGAAGTATCTTTCCTGCAGCATCAGTCTTTAAGACAATTACTGCTGCTGCGGCTATTGAGGAAGCTGGTTATGATGCCCAGAGTATTGTAAAGCATGTTGGCAGAAATCATACCCTTTACAAGTTCCAGTTAGAAAAGGAACCCGGTCAGTTTAATGAAATAACCTTTGAAAAGGCCTATGCTCTGTCTATCAATCCGGTTTTTGCCAAAGTAGGAATGTATTCAGTAGGAAAAGGCAAACTGGAAAGCTTCTGCCAAAAATTCGGTTTCAATACAGTGATTCCTTTTGAGTTGGAAATCGAGATGTCACAAGTGGGTTCAAGTGATTCTCTTTTTGAACTGGCAGAGCTTGCTTCAGGTTTTAATCAACAAACAACCATATCACCATTGCATGGAGCTTTGATGGCAAGTGCAATTTCGGAAAATGGAAAGATGCCTTGCCCGTTTGTGGTTGACAGCGTCACAAGAAATGACAGTTGCCTCTATAAGGCACAAAACAGGGTGTGGAAAACTCCCATCAAGGGACATACTGCCGGAGAACTGAGAAAAATGATGCAGTGTGTGTCAAGTTACGGTACTGCCCGCAAATCATTCAAATATATCAGACAGTCTGCTCGTTTTGACAATATCCAATATGGGGGAAAAACCGGATCGGTTGATAAGGATGGAATAGGGAGAATTGACTGGTTTATAGGGTTTGCCAGGGATCCGGTCGACTCCACTCAGAGAATCGCTATCAGCGTGGTTACTGCCCATGGAGCATACTGGACGGTACACTCCAGTTTTATTGCAGCCGAATATTTCAGACATTATCTTAAATCTGTTCAGGATAAACAAAAAAAGGAAATGACTGAGCAATCCACAATTACTCTTCATCACACCCCTGGCAAATTGGAACAGAAAACTCAGATGTAATATGCAAAACCACAAATCGTTCAGATCCGCTTTTATTGCATTGATTGGCAGACCCAACAGTGGCAAATCTACTTTAATGAATACTGTTTTACAGGAGCAACTCTCTGTTGTGACACCTCTACCTCAGACCACCCGCCGCAATCTCAAGGGAATTCTGACTACCGATAATTTTCAGCTGGTTTTCGTAGATACCCCTGGTATTCACCAGGGCAAGCATGTTTTCAATAAGTCCATGATAAAAGAGGCCTGTACCATTCTGGAAGAACAGGAAGTAGACATAATCTGCTACATTGTGGATCTTTCCAGAGAATTTGGCGAGGAAGAGATAAGTATAGCCAAAATGCTCTCTAATTCAACTGTAAATATATTGATAGTATTCAATAAAATCGATTTAGTCGAAGCTCCCGAAAAAAAAATACAGCATTTTTTCGATTTGCTTCCTCAGTTCTCAAAAATGCCCCAAATAAAGATCTCTGCTAATTTACCGGAAGCCAGAGAAAAATTTCTGGATGCTATTGATCCCTTTCTTCCCGAGGGCCCCTGCTATTTCGATCCGGAGGAGATTACGGATGCCAATCTGCGTTTCTTTGCCGCAGAGTTCATTAGAAAACAGATAATTCTAAACACACGGGAAGAGGTTCCGCATGCTTGCTTTGTAGAGATTGAGTCGTATAAGGAAGATCAGGATAAACATCGTATTAATGCTACAATTCATGTGGAAACTTCTGGTCAGAGGGGAATAATTGTGGGTAAAGGGGGATCGATAATTACCAGAATCCGTAAAAATGCAGAAAAAGAGATGGCAACTATGGTACAGATGCCGGTCTCCATTACTTGTCATATCAAGGTATCACCCAAATGGCGAGATAATGAGAAGTTTCTTAAGTTTATGGGCCTGCCTCAGTAGTGTAAGGTTAAAAACACCAGTACTGCTTGAGGTGAAAGCAGACTTTTTGTGTGAATAGCTACTAATTCTGTTATAAAATCAGAGTTGGGGAATATTTTTGATGCATTACCGTAGAGATAATTTCTTGTTTTGTAAACGCCTCATTCTGAGCCTACCTGCGAAGTAAGCAAGGCTTGAAATTTTGAGCTTTTCCATACTTCAAAAATTCATCAATGGCATACTCCTGCCACTGTGGATCCAGCCCTAAGGAGAGATTATCCCAGAAATACCCGGCGATAAAGCCTCCTTCTGCTTTCCATAGCATCTGAAGCATCTTGCGGGCCTCCGTACGGATAAGCTGTTCATTACGAGACTGGAGGGTAGTATGGATGTCGACTGGACACCAGAACGATACATGGAATTTATCTCGAAATCTTTGGAGCACATCCAAACCGATAGAGTCCGGGCTGTCTATCTGTATACAATCAACACCGCTTGAGATTAGTTCTGGTACCCTGGCAATCTCCTGAAACGAGTGCATGATTACTTTTAACTCCAGGCTGTGGGCAAAATCGCAAAGCGATTTAATACGTGGCCCGAATTCTTCTTTCCATAATGAGGGGCCAGGGGATACCTGAAACGTATCACCCAAATCCTCTATTATCATGATTCCATCTGCACCGGCATCTTTAAACCTGCTCATCTGGTTTTTCAGAACAGAATCTATTTTGTCGTGAAGATGACGGATTGCTTCGATATCGGTGTTGATAAGTGATTGATAATTGTCCAAAAGGGAGTTTGCGATCTCATAAGTGCTGCCGGTTATTACCCCTATATGCCAGAATTGTGGGTTGTTTTCAAATACCGATTTGGTACTGGAATAATGGGCGGGGTTATTGAAGTCAGGAAATTGATAAGAGTCAATATCCTGCAATTTCTGTAACCCGCCTTTGATAATTTTCCCTTTAGAGCTGTAACTGGTTTTCTGCCATTCGTTACCCCACTCATCAATTCTTCTCCAATCCAGTTCACCGACTCGTTTCCATTCATTCTGTGGGACAGAGATATGAACCCCTGTCCACACGAAATCAGAAGGGTAGAACGAGTGGGCAACCCTTGGAGGACATTGAAAATTCAATGTTCGCAGTACAATTTCCTTACTGTTCATACAGGTTGCTGAGCGGCACGATGTGGTCGATATTGGACTTTACGTGCCAGTGATGGGCTCAAAAAAGCTACATACAATGCAGCCAAACCCACTACAGCATAGACAAATGGTGCTACCCTTCCGAAAATGGCTGCAACCAGATCAAAACTAAAAAAACCAACCAGTCCCCAGTTTATTCCACCAATAATTAGCAGCACAAGTGCTGTCCAGTCAAGAGCATTTAGTGTTTTCATGCAACCTCCTTGTTACATTAATATTACGGGTGATTTTCCCTTAAAGTTAAAGAATCTGATTAACCGATTCAAATTCTTTCAGTAACTTGACACAATTTCGATAGAGTAACCAACCATCATGAGAAAAAGATAGTTTCGCACACTCGCTGCAGGTACAGTGTTAAAAACATTGATTGCTCCAAGATTATAACGAAAATCAAAAATCAGGTTTCCGGGGCCGAATGGAATGCCGAAATCGATTCCGGTAGTCAATCCCAGATCTATGGTGTTAGTATAGCGCTCAAAAACCTCTGCCACAGTAACCGCGTCACCAATAATCGTTTCAGCTATCCCATCCGGAGCATCTGTCAAACGTGCACGGAACATCCAGGAAAGATATGGACCAAAGTATATTTGAGGCCGGAACAGCACTGGAATGGTGATCTTGGCAAGCCAGGGCATCTGAAGATAATCAGCAAATACATCAAATGAAACTTTTTTACCATCTATGGTTCCTTCCCAATTCTTCCCTCCTCGCATATAGATTAGCTCTGTCTGGACGGCAAAGAGGTCCTGCAGAACGTTACGGGTGTTGAAAATACCCACTGTAAACCAGTAAAGGTTTTGTTCGTCAAGATTTGGAATTTCAGTTCTTAGACGGCCATTAAGATTATCGGAACCATCACCCCAAAAATTAGCGATTGTGAATCCACCTTTGATTCCGATCGTTTTGTCCTGCCCACAGATACCTGCCCATGAAGAAAAAATGATCATCATTAAAGTTACTGCCTTCCTCATACTGCCTCCTTTTTTTAAAACAGGGTTTAGTAAGGTCAGTAAAAAACATAGCGCAAAGTATGTGCCTGCATTTAGGTTTTTTTGTTCAATAGAGTTCGCTTGCATTCACCCCATAGTCCATACTATATTGACTACCATGAAAAAATTAGAACTGCTTATGGATGAACATGCGCTGGATTTGGCAATAACCCGCATCACTCACCAGATACTGGAAAGAAACAAGGATCTGGATAATTTTGGCATTGTGGGGATGCAAACCAGAGGAGTCTATCTGGCTTCACGCATTGTTAAAAAAATCAATGAAATGGAAAGAAAGTCCCTGATACCGGGAATTCTGGATGCTACTTTATACCGCGATGATTACCGCACCGCTTTCAGGCATCCGGAGGTTAAAATTACCGATATACCTTTTGATATCAGTGGTATGAATCTGGTGCTGGTTGATGATGTACTTTTTACAGGAAGATCAGTCAGAGCCGCTCTTGATGCATTGATGGATCTTGGAAGACCCAAAACGATTCAACTGGCGGTTCTGGTTGATAGAGGAAACCGCGAACTGCCCATCAGGGCGGATTATGTGGGAAAGAAAATTACTACACTGCGAAATCAGGAGGTCTCTTTAAAGGTTAAAGAGATCGATAGCGAGGATTCATTATGGCTTATGGAACTGGAGGAAGGTGACTGATCGATGGGACTTCACATCCAGCATCTGCTAGGACTGGAGGGCGTTTCCAGAGAAGATATCACTCTGATTCTTGACACTGCTGATTCTTTTTACGAAGTTCTCCAAAGAGAGATTAAAGTCGTCCCCACACTCAGGGGAAAAACCGTTGTCAATTTATTCTACGAAAACAGCACTCGCACCCGAATTTCTTTCGAATTGGCTGAAAAAAGGCTGAGTGCAAGCCCACTTAACTTTTCTCCGTCCACAAGTTCTGTAAACAAAGGAGAAACTCTCAGAGATACCATCCGCAATATCGAAGCCATGAAAATCGATATGGTAGTGGTACGGCACAGCTCTGCCGGAGTTCCCCTGTTTCTTACAAAATGTACAGATGCAGTAATTATCAATGCCGGCGATGGACTTCATGAACATCCTACCCAGGCTCTTCTGGACATGATGACCATACGGCAGAAACTTGGTAGGCTTGAGGGGCTTAAGGTGGCAATCATTGGTGATGTATTCCACAGCCGTGTGGCTCGTTCCAATGCCTGGGGTATGAGCACCATGGGGATGAACGTGGTTTTGTGCGGTCCCCCCACTTTGCTTCCTCAGCATAGGGAAAGCATGGGAGTACCGGTTACCGATAATCTGGAAATGGCTCTGGATGGGGCGGATGTGATCATGCCTCTGAGACTGCAATTGGAACGGCAGGCCAGCGGTGCATTTCCCACTATTCGTGAATACAGAGATCGTTATGGGCTGGATCTTGAAAAATTATCTGCTCTTTCTAAAGATGTCCTTATTATGCACCCTGGACCTATTAACAGAGGAATCGAACTGGCTTCCGATGTTGCCGATGGACCAAAATCTGTGATACTGCAGCAGGTTACCAATGGGGTAGCGGTTCGTATGGCGGTGCTTTATCTGCTCGGAGGCGGTGAAAATGGTTAAAAAAAATGGCAGTACGGTTTACTATCCCTTTAATGGATCAAAAAAGACTCAACCGATTCTGCTTATCAATGGACGGCTTATCGATCCGATAAATAATCTCGATGGTATCTACCATCTGCTGATAGAGGATGGTAAAATCAAATCCATCTCCGAACAAATACCTGCATTCAGTTCTGATTTTCAAACCATCGATGTCAGAAACAAGTGGGTCGTTCCAGGTCTTATGGACATGCATGTGCATCTGCGGGAACCCGGAAGGGAAGACAAGGAGACCATCGCTACAGGAACACAGGCTGCTGCTGCTGGCGGATTTACTGCTGTAGCCTGCATGCCTAACACCACTCCTGCTCTGGATGAAGAGTCAAAGATCAGATATGTTATTCAACACGGTGAAGATTGCCCGTGCAGAATCTATCCTATTGGGGCAATAACTAAAGGGCTTGAAGGTGAAGAGCTTGCTCCTATGGGTGAAATGGTAAAGACTGGAGCCAGGGCTGTGTCTGATGATGGTAAATCCGTTGCCAAGCCCAATCTGATGCGAAATGCTCTCAATTATTCCAAATCTTTTGATATACCGGTTATCTGCCATTGTGAAGATATGGCCCTGAGTCAGAAAGGTCACATGAATGAGGGTATCGTCTCCACTAGGCTTGGTATAAGGGGAATTCCTGCCATTGCAGAGGAGATTATTGTTGCCAGAGATCTTCTTCTTGCAGAATACACTGGTGCCAGGGTGCATATCGCTCATGTGTCTACAGCAGGATCGGTTCGTCTTATTCGTGATGCCAAAAGCCGCGGAGTCAAAGTTACCGCAGAAACATGCCCGCACTATATTACACTTACCGATGAAGATGTGGGGCCATACGATACCAATAAGAAAATGAACCCACCATTGCGTACTGCTAAAGACAGAGATGCTGTGATTACAGGACTGGTTGATGGCACAATCGATGTAATTGCCAGTGACCATGCGCCACATGTGTCAGAGGAAAAGGATGTGGAATTTGATGCAGCAGCTTTTGGGGTGATCGGACTGGAGACTTCGGTGGGTATAGTGATGACCTACCTGGTTGCAAAAGGGATTCTTTCTCCTTCCGATATGGTTAGAAAGATGAGTGTGGTGCCAAACCGTATTATGGGAACCGCTGGCGGCACACTTTCATCTGGTACAGTTGCTGATATTACCATAATTGATCCTGAAGCCAACTGGGTAGTTAATCCGCAGCATTTCTTTTCAAAATCCCGTAACACCGCTTTCAATGGTTTTTCGCTCAAGGGTTACGCCTGGATGACCATTCTTGGTGGACAAATCGTGTTCAGGAGAGAAAGTTAGAAGCACGAAATCATTAAACAGTGCACTAATCATTCTCTTCTTATTTCAGGTTCCCCAGAGATGTTTTTTTTATTTTAAATATTGTAACTCTGGGGTACGATTTCTAATTTTCTTCCCTGTTTCCTTACATTTGCCGGAAATTACGATGATTTACCGCTGTTTTCCCCTTTTTAGTCTGCTGTTTCTGTTCTATGTTACCGGTTCACATGCAGAAAAATCTTTTGTTTGAGTATAAGATCACCAGGCATTTCAGATATTTTGGGGAAAGCACGAAACCCTAAATTCGAAATTCGAAATACGAAACAGGATGGGGAGCAGGAGAAAGAAAGCACTAATTCGAAATATGAATATAGGAAATATGAATATAGAATTTGAAGCAAGATAGGGAAGCAAAGAAGGAAAGAACGAAAGCCTAAGTACGAAATCAGAAACAATGCATCAAATTTTTCTTATTTCTTGTTTCTAATTTCGAATTTTCTTTCTTCTCCTCCTATTTCGAATTTTCCTTTCAGACCTTCATTTTAGTTTCCCCATTGGGTGCCAGAAATTATATTCTACCATCAAATTTAAAACGGGGTGTGGCGCAGTCTGGTAGCGCACGTGGTTTGGGACCACGGTGTCGGGGGTTCAAATCCCTCTACCCCGAAAATAATTTGAGATGTCAGATTTTTGATTTCATCTCAAACTTAAATCTGAATTCTCAATTTTTATTATTGCCCCTGTAGCTCATCTGGATAGAGCATCTGCCTTCTAAGCAGAGGGTAACAGGTTCGAATCCTGTCAGGGGTATTCTCTTAAAATCTTCAAATTCTCCCAAATTAAGCAAATTTAAAGGGTTTTAGAATTAAAAACCGTTTTTCCTTCTTCCATGAATTAATACCAACAACCTATTTCTGCTATGAAAAAAGAGACAGTAAAACATTAAGAAAGATGGTTTGCTTCTGAAATACCTTGGTAGAATAATACATGATTTTTGAAGGTTTTACGGTTTTACTTTGATGTTGATTATCTTCAAAGGTGGAATCCGTTCAGAATGCCACCAATTAATAATGGTATTAGTTGCCAGGGATTTGTCCACAGACTTGCAGTTGAAATTTTCTGCCAGACCACTCAGCGAAAAAAGGCCTTTCCAAAAGTTTCTTGCTGGATGTGATAAGGGTTGGTAGAAGAAGGTAAATTAAAGAAATTTGAGTTTAATGAGGATGGGATTCTGAACTCAAGATACTGCTAAAAGCAAATTTTTGATATCAAAAGAAGAAAATTGATAAGAGCGGGCATAAATATTTTGGGCTTGCGGGTCAAATGACAGCAATATTATATTCATGGTTCTTTTTGGGGTGTCGTCCAATGGCAGGACTCTGGATTCTGGCTCCAGGTATCGAGGTTCAAATCCTTGCACCCCAGCCATAAATGAAAATAATGGCGCTATCGTCTAGTGGCCTAGGACGGGTGGTTCTCAGCCATCAAACCGGGGTTCGATTCCCCGTAGCGCTACTAAAGGCGAACTTTCTGGATAGTGAGAGTTCGCCTTTTGATTTTCTACCCCACAAAGTGCTTCATTTTGATTAAATTCGACAATTTATGAAACTCACCTTCACAACTTGCCAAGCCTTTGGTGATTTCATTAAGAGAATTAGCCTTGCCCAGAATTATACTGTTTTTGAACTCAGCTCTCAGGTCTTTCCAGTCAAGTCCGGTTGCCACCTTCCGGACGTTGCTCTATCAGGTGTAAAACGTTTAACGTGCGTTTCCGGGATCGAAAGATAGGGGAGATGCAGCCGGAAATTTTTTATCCTAAAAACCGCAGTAGGTGACGATGAAGAACCGTAAGATATTGATGCAGAAAGGTTTGAAGTCCTTGAAGGTTTTATCTGCTGGTGATAAGACCGAAAGGACTGAAAGCC
>CAYYNL010000070.1:0-21945 GCA_964472925.1 uncultured Fibrobacter sp.
GGCTAATTTCCGGTTTTCTAAAGAAATATTAAGACATACCAACTTATCTAAATCTATATCTGGCAATATCTTAAGATCTTTTACAGTGTTCACAATTGCAATAAGCACTGTAGGAAAGGGAAATCGATTTTTTTTTGGAAATTTAGTGACTTATTTAGGCAGGCGGCCTTCACCTCATTGTAATCAAAGTCAATGTAGGACCCAATTTATAAAGCCTTATTAGTCATTGTCAATCACAAGATTGTAGATATTATGTTCACTCGGTCCGGGAAGCAGAGCGGTTGCGTTTCAAATGCGACCGATTACAAGCAAACCTTAAGCAATACTTAGGGTGATCATGCCCGACAATTTGTAGGATAAATACTATTCCCCAAGTTGCCTGGTTAAAGCATATAAAACGAATTTTTTATGAGGGTAGGCCGGCTCCGGTCGTGGCTGTATGTGTTTTGAAAATTTTACCTCCAACCATAGCCATGTGCATTAAAGTTGTGATTGCATCTTTAATTACCTCTCCAGGAGCTTTCCTGAAAGCTACCTGGCTACCGCTTAGTTCTGCATACAGAGCCAAGGCCTTTTCCATACACCCAAGTCCTTTATTGATTGCTTCAGCTAATTCTGGGTCATCAGCAATGCTCATTTTCCACCTCGACCAAATCTGAAGTTCCCCATTGCTCATTACCTATACTATTTCGGTCCGCCTGCCATTCAGCCCCGGTCTGCTTGGTTCCTGTTGCCGGATTCTCATAAACCTTATCTGGTTCCAACCCTATAAATCACAAGGCTTATTTACCAGCTTCATTAAGCACTCTTTTATAGCCCCTGATAATTTATTCAGTGCTTTTTTTCTTCTTGCCTGAATCGCTTCATCCCAAAAGCTGGCTAACCTGTGGATAGGTGAATACCAAAGTTTCCGGTGAAAGTGACCCGGCCCGTACCGGTGCCGTTGATAGACGGGAAAAAGTGTCCGGTTTTTGCTCCATAAGGTCCGTTCCTTTTTTAAAATGGTTGAAATACAAAAGGCCGGTTGCATTAAACGTCTTCAATGTTTCCGGCCATTTGGGAAAGAATGCGTGTTTTGCTCAGATTGTTGATTGTTAAGGTTAAAGTGTCGTACCAAGTGTCGTGTTTTGGATAGAAATGCAGGGGAAAAGAGAGAAAATCAGAAAAAATTATTAAGTGATCAAAAAGAGCGGCCAAAAATAAAAAAGCCTCAAAAACCGCTATTTTAAGGGTTTTTAAGGCACTTTTTCGGTTTTTCTCCAAAGCCGAGAATCGGACTCGAACCGACGGCCTACTGATTACGAATCAATTGCTCTACCAACTGAGCTATCTCGGCGAAAAATGCAATATACCTTTTTTTGGCCTAAAAATGCAATATTTGAGAGGTTTTTGTGCTATCTCGAAGCGGCTTTCTTATTTCTTCAGCATCTGTGTTGCCATCTTCCTGATATCTGCTGCTTCCAGAAGTTGTTTTTCCAGCCGCTTTCTTATTCCTTCCTCAAAATCATAATAGCCCACTCTGTTGCACTCTGTAATTGCTTGAGAATAATTACCCAGTTTCATCTCTATTTTGGCCATCCACAGGTGACATAATGATGCAGTATAATGGTTGTCGTTGGGGTCCGATTCAACTTTACTTAACAACGTTCGGAATACTTTCATCGATTCATCATAACGGCTCAGCCCAAATAATGCTCTGGCTTTTCCCCAGTTGAAAATTATAGAACCAGGATATTTATGAAGCAAATTTTCAGCAATGTTTAAGGCCTCAGAATACCGGCTTTCATTTATCAAAATATCCACTAATGCAGCAGATGAGGATGTTTTGGTGAAAAGCCCTTTTTCCTGGGCGTAATACAAGCGATCAATCGCTCTCTGTCGCTTGTCATCAACCTTTGACATGAACCACAATATTTTTATCAAAGCACTTCGCCAATAATCATAACTTCCTATCCCATAATTAATGTCCACAATGGAGCAACCCTCCTTCTCCATGTCAAGGAAAAGTGAAACTCCTTTCCATCCATATCTAAAAGCGGTTATCCATTTTTCATACCGTGCCTCAAATGTTCCTTTATATCCATCAGCTCCAGCTATAAAGAATTTTGCCCATTGATCCTTACTGTCTTTTGCCAATAGATTTTCCCCTTTTTCAATAGCCAGATCACAATAACGGTAGAATTCATCTGCCTTTTTATTGGACTGATACACTGCAGCCCAGGAATCCAGAACTACAGCCATAAAGAAGTATCCCGCAGGGTGCTCCGGATGTTTCTTTATTATAAACCTGGCCTCCTCTTCAGCTTTTTTAAACTGTTCTTGATAGATAAAATCAATAGTGAGCAGTGCTGCAGTTTGAAGATCCTGGGGTAGAGGCGGTGCTGCAAAAGCAGCATTAATTAACCAAAATACGCAAATATATATGATTACAAAACGATCACGGTGTTGGAGGTTTTGAACTGCTGTCAGAACTACTGTAAGAGCTATATTCATTAAAGTATCGATCCCACATCCGCTTTCCAGTCTGGTAGCGGTATTTACGAACGATTTTTTTGTCAATATTTTTCAGAAAATAGAAATCTACTACCGCTTTTTTCGAATAATCCCATGCTTTATACTGTTTGTAAAAAACAATTTCATACCTTGGATTTTCCATCAATGCCGAATCAGGTATTCCATCTATAATAGCTTTAAGATCATCTTTAAGAATGACTTCAAGTTTTTTTCTGGCCAGTTCATCACTCTCACCACTACATGAAAACTGCACCAAGACCAAACTCAGCAAACATAACAGTGAAAGAAACCTATCAACCCGGCATCGCTGGAACAAAAAAAAGTCTCGTTTCATATCGTATCATACTCCCTGAAAATGTTCAACCGTGTTACGGGATCAAAAAGATGAATTCGCCTTCCATCGACAAAAACCGTTAATTTTCTTTCCGGCAATATATCTTCCTCTCTGGTCATGATAAATCGTACTATGGGACCATCCCCACATCGGCCTACTACCAGGCTTCGATCACCAAGGTTTTCCACCAGTTCCACAGTTAAAAAGATATGAGTGTCGGTATGTCTCCTTTGAGCCAAATGTTCAATATAGTAGATACTTTGGGGTCTGATGCCCACCAATACCTTTCTGCCCTCCATCCCCGCAATTTTCTCAGTTCTCTCTCTGTCCAGCTTCAAAAAGCCAATCTCAGTTTTCACCCCACTGTAGTGCTGTTCCACACAAATCTCACCATTTACCAGATTAATAGGTGGGCTTCCGATAAACTCTGCACTAAAAATGGTTTTGGGATTATCATAGATAACTTTTGGTTTATCATACTGTTCGATATGTCCATTATTAATGAGCGCAATTCTTTCACTCATGGTCATTGCTTCCACCTGATTATGAGTCACATAGATAATAGTCTTGCCTACATGACGATGAATCCGTTTTAGCTCCTCAACGGCTGTATCCCTCAACGCTGCATCAAGATTGCTAAGAGGCTCATCCAACAAAAGTACATCAGGATCCAGCACCAGAGCCCGCGCTAACGCTACCCTCTGACGCTGCCCACCGGAAATTTCTCTGGGCAAGCGTTTTTCCAAACCATCAAGACGCAATAATGGAATTACCCATGAGAGTTTCTGCTGCACTATTTCCGCTTTAACCTTATTGATTTTCAGGCCAAAAATGATATTCTGCATAACAGACATATGAGGGAAAAGTGCGTAACTTTGAAAAACCATCGCTATTCGACGTTTCTGAGAGGGAATGTTGTTATATCTTTTCCCTCCTATTAGCAAATCTCCCTCTTCGATTGTTTCCAACCCTGCAATCATACGCAGCAGAGTAGTTTTACCACAACCTGAAGGTCCCAAAAGGGTAACAAATTCTCCACTTTTTACATTCAGATCAAGTTTATTTATTACAGTCGTGTTTCCATATTTTTTGGTGATCGACCGAAGGATCAAGTCTGCCATATCTGTTCCTATTTAACCGAACCGGTTGAAATCCCTGCTATCATGTATCGTTGAACCAAAAAGCTGAAAAGTACCACCGGTACACTTAAACATACCGAAATCGCAGCCAGAAGATTTTGTGGTGCCGCATATTTAATTCCGTTAAGATAGAGGGTCATGGTAAACAGTTCCTGCCTTCCAAACACGATATAGTATGCAAAGATAAACTCATCCCAGGAAAGCAAAAAAGTATAAATAGCTGCTGCAGCCAGCCCCGGAATTGCCAGAGGCATTAAAATCTTCAAGAAAGTCTCATATCTGCTTGCCCCCAAAACCCAGGCCTGCTGCTCAAGATCTGCCGGTATAGATTCAAACGCTCCAATCCCAATAAATATTACATAGGGAAGAGCTAGAAGTGTATGCGAAAGAATAACTCCGGCAAAAGTCTGATGTAGTCCTGTATGAATGAAAAATTCTGTGATTGGAATCACTGAAACAATGTCAGGAAACAAGCGTACCGATATTATTCCCAATAAAACTATCTTGCGCCCGGGAATGCGGTACCTGCCAAGAACATATGCTGCCGGAACACCAATAATCATGGATAAAAACACTGTTGAAAACGCTACTATCACACTGTTTATAATTACCTGATAAAAACCATGATCGGTAAAAAGGTACGCATAACTTCTTAAAGTGGGATTCTCCGGCCATAAAGGAATTGCTGAACCACCAGTATTGATACTTCCAATATCGCTGATTGAGTATTTAATCAGAAGGTATACTGGCACAATTACCATTAAAACAGCCAGTATGATTCCAGCAGCCCACAAAAAACGCTTGGTGGAAGCCATGGGCAATTGTTTTGGAAATGAAAACATATTTCAGCGTTTGAAAGCAGATTTCTGCAACAGGTCCATTGTTTTAAAAATCAGAAATGTCGAAATAAGGATGCACAAAACCATTACCATAGCTACAGCTGCAGCCTTATGTGAATTACCTACATCATAATAATAAAAATCGATAAGAGTACCTAACAAACGATATCTTCCGGCCAGAACATAGGGGAAAATAAACTCCTTCCATAACTCCACTGTACGTAGCAGAAGCACAGTAGATATTGCTGGTATAATCAGTGGCAGCATTATACTGAAAATCCGCTTACGTAATGACGCTCCCATGGTCTTGGCTGCATCAAAAAGTTCCGGATCGATATTGTTTAATCCAGCCAATAAAACAAGCATGGAAATAGGCATGTCACGCCACACCTTCCCTAAAAGCGCAATGGCCATAGCAAAAATAGCAGAACCGCGCCAGTTTACCGGTTGATCCAGAATCGCTGGTAAGGGCGGATAGTTACCGGTTAAAAGGTGATTTATGTGTCCACCAGGATAATCAAAAAGTATATACAGAAGCATCGCAGTCACCAGAGCCGGTATGGCCAAAGGAATAAGCAAAGTACTCCTTATCAAACCTCTCAAGAAAAAACTATGATATAATAGCAACGCTAAAAATAAACCAATCAAAATCTCCAGTGGTGTACCAACCAGAGTAAAAAGAAAGGTATTTAAAAGTGCCTGGCGGAAATTCTTGTCGCTAAAAAGCTCGACCAGAGGTTGTATTGAGGGAAAATCGATGTTTCGAGCCTGGTCAGATAAGCTCAAAGCTCCCAGATATACAAATACAATAATCTGAAATCCTGAAAGATAGAGCGTAGCCGGTATAAGCGGCCACGCCCTTTTTATCCACTCTATTAGGTTACTGAAAAATGAAGAGATCATTGACTTATATCCGTTTATTGCGGATAATCGCCTCCGAGTACCTCTTTTTGTTTATCCAGATAGTCACTTGCGAGTCTCATTTTCATTGTGGCAAAATTCATTAGTTCACCATCAGTCTCTTTGTATTCTACACACAACCCATACCATGCATCAATAAAATTCTGGCTGAGCTCTGCGTAAGCCTTTACTAGAGGCACAGTTGTAAGCTCATTTAGGGTTATCTGCTCCACAGATACTTTAAAAATGTCTCCAACCCATCCCTGGTCAAAAACCTGTGGAAGCTTGTTCAGAATATCTTTTCTGACAGGTACCATACCAAAGCGTGAGCATTCTTTGGCCTGAATTTCTCTGCTGGTTATAAAACGGGCAAGTTTGTAAGCCAGCTTTGCATCTGGTGCGGTTTTTGGAATACCCCACCACCATCCACCAGTTGAAATGGATCTGGTTCCTTCAAAAACAACCTTACCGGCAGTATCCAGTTCAAAGGAGACCGCTTTAGGTACAACCGCCAGTCCCATATCGTCTTCCTGTGGAAGATAGCTGCTCATTAACGGATCGTCTTTCCACCCATGGATAAGAAATGCATCGATTTGCTGAATATTGGCAAGGAAAACTTTACCATCTTTAATAGCATTGTAAATGTTTTCACCTTTCCAGCTCTCCTGCCACATTCCCTGGTTGTACAATCCATTTCTAACAAATACCCGCTCCCAGACATACGTTGAAACATTTTTATCAGCAGTAAGACTGAGAATATCGTCTTTTGTGGCACCCAACTGTAAGGATTTGTCAACCAGATCAAGTGCTGTTCCACCGTAACGGGCACCCCTATGAGCAATTCGGCCCATTTTAACCCCATTATAATCTTCATTTGCCCATATCGATCCGACTACATAAAGATCATAGAAATCCCACTGAGCCGGATCGCTCTCCAATGAGTAACCAGCAGGCAAACCGTAACCATTCTGAGCCTTCAGCTCGTCATTAATGCGGCTGCGATGTTTCTCAAACTTGGAAACTGCATCGGCAACTTTAGATTTGCGGTAAAAAAGAATTCTGGTTTCCAATTTTCTGGGCAGGTAGTATGGTAATCCATCAAAATAACCCAGTCCACTGGCTAACTGATGATACTCAGCAAGATCCTGCTTAACCTGTTCAGAATCGTTAATGGAGTAAAGATCTTTCAAGTATCCTTTGGAGACAAGAACCCGTGTCAGCTCGAATGGCGTTTTAACCAGAGCAATCGAAGGATCCTTCTTTGAAGATTCAAGTTTCAGTAATCGTTCTATATCCCACTCATTATTAAAGGTCAAAACAGAAACCTTACAGTTATTCTGAGCTTCAAAGTCTGGAATTATCTGCTCCTTAAAGAATTTTTCCTGAGCATTCATCATTCTTAAAAGCACAGTGATCTCTTTTTTCGGCCCACGGTTACTGCAACCAACCAGTAATCCGGTTACCGCCAGACTGATTATAAAACGATATGCACGACAGAGTCTCATAAAGAGCCTCCTTTCTCAAAGATGAGATATTTTACTTTCATTCTTTGCTATTCCTCCTACTCTATAAGTTAAATTTTGACATCATATCAAGTAAAGAATTCTTCAGTATTTAAATCTATATCTGATAAATAATTGCCACTAATCTGCCTTTTAAGATCCAATATTGCATCGCCCCTTTTTTTAAGTCTTTCACAAAGGACTTCCAATAGACTTACGGCAATGTCGGGTATCTCCAGAAGCAGTTTCTTAAATATTCCGCGCCTGATAATGAGCAGTTCGCAATTCTCATCAGCAAAAGCACTGGCAGTTCTTACAGTCTGAGTGAAAAGACCAATTTCACCGTAGGTATCCCCACTATTGACTTTTCTTAAAATGGTACTAAGATCACCTTCACTCTTTACCACTCTTAGAGATCCCTTTTTGACTATATAGAGGATGTCAGAAATTTCCCCCTGAGCAGAAATAAGAGTATCCTTGGGATATGTAGCTTCCTGAGTAATCTCTGCCAGTCTCATTAGTTTCTCTGCACCAACATTTTTAAAAAGAGCAGTTTTTTTTAAGAACAGTACTCTTTCGAGTAACTCGAAAGCTTTGATTTTTTTCCATTGCTCTTCATCTGCCGATTCAAGCAGATCTGCTGCTGTTTCAGCCACCAGTTTATTCTGATCTTTTGAAATCATTTTCAATATCTCCCTGATGGAGCTATCTGTTACTGATCCTGATTTTGAAATAATGTACATTGTACATAAACATATCCATCGGTTATCAGATTTAAGAAAATAAATTAATCCCGGTTCTATATTCTTTTGAAGAAGATGAAAATGCTTTTTACCAATCTTAGCCAGTGTTTCCCATGATTCGTTTTTTAACAAAGGCAAAACCAGTGAACCGATTTTCTGATAAGGGGTACTTTCGATTATTTCTATCAGATCCAACCGCTGAACTTGCTCTCTTATATCAATATCTTTGTGATTCCAAGTCAGTATTCCTTTTTTGTCTAATAAAACCATGGCACTCACTGCCCATTCACAAAATCGGATAATGTTATCTCTCAAAGCTTCTTCAAGAATTCCAAGATCGATTGCCTTATTCTTAGATTGAAGATTATACAATTGAATCGCATCCTTGTACACCGATTCCAGTTCACTATTGATCCATTTTTTGATAGTTTCAGCGGTGTTATTGGTAATAAACCAGGTTTTCCCCGATGATCTTACAGAATCTGCAATAGTCCTGAGGCATTTTACCATTTCAAATACCATCCGACGGTTTTTTGCAGCAGATAAAAATTCGACCAGTTCTGGCCACAGCTGTATCCCTGTTCTTTCTATCACTTTTCCGGCTATAGAGATGTGTTCGCGGTCCAAACCATCAATAATTTTCAGTGTGTTAATTACTGTATCAGTTGGAGCATATTTTAAAAGCATCTCCACACTTTTTGTATAAACCTGAACCAGAGAAGATTTCAGGTTCTGGAGCAGAATCTGTTCCCAGGTCGGAATCTGCAATATTCCTGTCAAATAAATACCTGCCGCTCTTCTGTTAACATTTGTGCTTCCTAAAAGACTTTCCAGAAAAAGGTTTACATTTATTCTTTCCTGCTGATCACCGAGTTCCCATAAAAAGCAGGCTGCTTCAATCTGAACTCGAATACTGGAATCAAACAACAGAAGACGCACAGTAGGCTTAAAGTGTATTTTCCAGTGACAGAACATTCTGTTTAATGAGTAAAGAGCATTTGCCCTGATTCTTGGATTTGGTTCTTTTAAGAGGCTCTCTATAAAAGATCGGCTGTAATATCCATAAAAACTTTCCAGAGATCTGGCAATATTCTCTTTTACTCGTACCGAATCCTCTTTTTTATAAATATTTATTATATAATCCAATGCCTGACTTGAACCCAAACCTGCCAGTAATTTGACCGATATAATTCTCATGTCTATATCTTCAGATTTCGAGTATTCCTCAATAAGCTCCATTAGACGCTTATCATCGCCATAACTGCTCAACCGTGCATAAAGTTTCTGAGGCTGAAGCTGCTCTCTGTTACTTGGGATCAAAGACAGAACATACACTTGTCTGATCTTAATAGCAATTATGATAAGTACAGCGCTACAAATCACAAGCATGGCTAAAATCATGACCGGTTGATTTTTTAATACTATCAGTATCAAACCGCTGGTAATCATCGCCCCAGGTTTGATAAAACCTTCCAGAAATGTCTTTGCCCTTCCCCTTTTTTCTTTCTCGATTGAAGCAAAAAACATCTGGTATATTGGTGAAAAAGCAATCTCAAAGGTTATATAACGGAAAAACTGGACTCCGGTAAACCAACCAAAATACATCTGCTGGTCCGCAATACCTCTTATTACACTTAATAGCATTCCACCAATCAAAAGTACCGTTGGCAAAAGATACAGCATTCTGGTAAAACCGATTCTGGCAATTAAATATGGCAACAATAACCGTAATCCAATGATGGTAACGATACCATGAACTAGGTAAAAAGAGAATTGAAAGGAAGCAATAGACTCTGAGGTCCTGAACCAAAGATGACATTTCTGCCAAAACAGATAATCAATACTGAAAATTGCTAAAAAGATAAAAAAGTATAACACGGCCATGAACCGTACCAGTTTCAGTGCAAAAACATTTCCAATTATTCCTTTTATCCCATGCATACTGCTTTCATGCAGTTCCTCTTTTGGAATCAATTTATCTTTGAAAATGTTTCGCATCTTCCTGGAAAAATTACAGGCAACCATGTAGGCTAAAGCCCATAGAGCTATAACCATTTCAGCTGAAAATATCTCTAGTAAAATTCTGGCAATACAGGCTCCGGTTAGTCCTCCGGCAAAACCCCAGGCGGCAATCACCGGAAAAGCACTCTTGGATTCACTGGTATTGAAAATATCGTTAGCAAATGTCCAGAAGGTCAGAAAAAGAATCGTTTTTGACAAATACGAAACAGGATAAAGTGAGACTATAACGTAAGTTAACCATTTAACATTTAATAAATCAGAAACTAACATTACTGCAAGTATCAAAGTAATTATTAAAGATACACTCGAAAGCAGATTTGTCAGCAGTTTTCCACGATCAACTATATCAATATACCGGAAAAATATCAGTGGCAGGCCAAGAAGAAGAATTCCGTTAAGTAGATATAAATTACCTATTATATCAGAACCCAAAGCACTTACAATAAGTGATAATGAGACATTCTCACCTATTATTGCACCACCAAAAACGAAAGCCAGTAAAAAGGCTGGAGTACTATAGATATGATTAAATAAGTCTCTCATCTGCGCGCCCGGTCCATTTTAATATGGATAGCACTGATTACATATCCTTCAATTGAAAATAAAGGGATAATCAGCTAAATTAAAAACGCTTTTAATAGGTATTGATTTGAAAATTAATTGAAAAACCGGGAGGTTACAGGAAGAAAAAAGCGGAATTGATTTTCAATTCCGCTTTCTATGAATATTTAAAACATGTAAGTGGCACTGACTCTATTAAAGAGATGATGTTGCGGTGCACTGATAAGATTAGACAAGGTATAGAAGACATCCTCGGCAACTACGAAATCAACCCTTAATCTGTTATCTATATTTAGACCAAATCCGATTCCTAAAAAGTCATCATCTAAACCATTATCAGATGAGTTTTCTTCCATTCTGTAATTAGAAGGTCCCTCTTTGATAAACAGGATTTTTTTCTGACCGCCAGTACGCAAAACCAGCCAGTCAGTCCAAATATTTTTTTCAATACCGAAACTGATCTTTGCCCCTATGCTCTCATTTGATTGTTCGCCATTATAATCCTTTGTTCCATAAAGGAATTCAAGACCACTCCAGAAAAATCCTTTATCTATATTTAAGTTTAACCCAATTCCAGCAGCTAAGTCTACCTGAGTAACTTTATTGCGACTAAGTTCAAACAAATCAACCCGAACATGTGGCACAAAATCACCATTAATGTTTGGCAATGCTGAAAATAGTCTTCCTTCTATTCTCCCAAAATAGTCCTTATCTGCAAATTTAGTATTGGAATGCCCTGAGTTTCCGTATTCTGCACCATAGGCAGTTATGGTACCACCACCAACGGAAAGTTCAAGATCCATGGATTTGGCTACCGGCCAGTTGACACCGATATTTCCTCTGTAAATAGCGCTTTTCAGTTCTCTGCCATTTGTTTCTTCTTTATTTATGGCTCCATATGCTCCAATACCGATCATACCACCATTTTTCATTACATAACCGAGCAAAAGATCAACTTTACCCAACGGTTCCAGGATAGTGTCATTTTCTCCACCAAGATATTTTGAATTACCAGGGGTGAAATAATCCATCATTTCATCTTTTCTGTTGAACATGGCACCAAATGATATCATTGGGTATTGATTAGTTCCATCAGTCCCACTATCAACACAGTATGAAACAGTAGCCCCCCAAAAAGGATCAACCGGATCTCTATTGCTTTTCCCCATTGCTGAGAACTGAGTATTTGTATTGTCGCGTGTACTATCCGGCATGTAATACCCAATTGATCCATAAACCATATTGGGATAAATACTGATGTTAGCCGGATTCCTGAAAATACTCACCTCATCCATAAAAAAAGCATCATGTCTCCCCATAGAGACAATTCTCGCATCCGTGGCATAACTACCGGCCACACAACCTGCTGCCAGCATCCACATCAGTGATTTATTCATATCCGAACCTCCCCTGTAATTAAGCCTTTATGTCAGGCGCCAAAAACAATTGCAGTATTTTTTTATTAGTGCTCTGGAATTAATAAAGGATGCATCTCCATGGTGAGGCATCCTTTATCTTGTCCTTTTAACACAAATCATAACATTCCCATTTAAGGAATGCAAGAGTGTTTGAGCAATTATTGAGAGAAAACAAACGGATAAACGACTTCGGTTACATCACCAGGTTTGTCTATCTTTTCAAAAATCCAGCGACGGATTTTTGCTGCAACTTCACTTTCCAGATCTGCATCACCCATTGTAGATTCCACTACCTGGCAGAAGATTACCTTCCCGTATTCATCGATAGCAAACTTGACAGTGATTTTACCTTTCAGGCCCGGTTTCTCACGGAGCCGCTTGTTGTAAGCGTGTCGAAGAGCAGCAATATTCTGCATAACTACCCGCATAATACTTGCCTTACTTCTTCCACCGGTCAACGCAGCACCTTTCATGAATTCAGCAGAGGTAATTTGTAAGGATCCGCGCTTTTTAAGATCCAGCCCACCTCCACCATCACCACCCATGAGTCCGCCAATCAGGTCATCAATACCACCTGCGCCACTTCCTCCAAAACCGCTTCCATATCCGGCACCGTAACCGATACCTGCAACACCTTTTCTTCCAACACCTCCACTACCACCCGATTTGAGACCGCCTACACCAGAGAGAATAGCATCGATGTCTGTAGCAAATCCACCTTTCCCAAAGATATCTGCCGAAGCTACCGATTTACCTTTGATCTGTCCGGAAATAATGCCAAGGACTCCTTTTTGGGTAACACGGGCTCTTGGATCTCCACCTCCACCCTGCATTCCACCGGATCCCTGGTTCTTTTTTGGTTTAAGGGATTTTTTCTCTTTTTTTATTTCGTCTTCCTGTTTTTTCTCTTCCTCCTTCTTCTTCTCTTCCAGTGTAGCAGAAATTTCTTCTTTAACCAGTTTTGCTACTCTTTCTTCAGGAATTTTCTCGAAGAAATCAGATTGAACAGTAACAATTTCCCGGGTACTGAGAAAGATTCCACATAATACCCCCAAGATCAAAGTTACTAGCTCAATATTTCTGAGTCGTGTATCACGATCCAGTGTAAAAATATCAGCTCTTTCCTTTAATCTTTGTGCATATTCTTCATCTGTCAGTAATCTTCCGGGTTCATCGTCATCATCGTCGTCTGATTCATTTGCACCAGGTTTTGCCGCTGCTGCATTTTGTCCTGCAGGCATAGCTGTAACAGGTGCAACTCCGCCGCCGATTGCCACGAGTTCAACCTCTGCACCAACTGCCTCAAACTGCCCCTTAAGCCGTAAAGCTTCATCCTTTTCGGCTTCTTTCCGTATACAGACCGGCTTCTGCGTGATTACACCATACACGACATCAGCGGTACTGCCGGACCAGCGGGCAATCTCTTCAGCAATTCTACTGGCGCGCTGAGGATTCTCGCATTTTTTGATTAGAACCTTATACTTCACAGTTACTCTTCCCTTTCCATAACTGCAAAATTCATATTATTATAGCCCACTCTACCACAAGTGTTCATCACTTTGAACAGGACATCAAAATCAATATTCTTGTCTACCTGTACAATGATTTTTCCTTGAACGGCATTTAGAGCACCAACCCTGACCATCTCCTCCTCCTGAGCCATACAAGCTTTAAGCTTCTCCTCAAGCTTACTTGCTTTAGGATCTGGATCATCAGCAGGAATCTTTCTTACATCATCAGTTGGTACGATTGGCATATTATCCACCAATATCATATCATTGGTTACCGCTACCTGAAGGTTAACTTCCTGGGGCTTCTTTTTGGAAGCAGAGTTTGGAAGAACTAAGTTGTCTGCATTGGTTAAGATACTTCCCTCTGCAGAGAAACTCTTGAGCAGGAACACAAGGATAATGGTGAACATGTCCATCATTGAAGTAATATTCAAATCTGAACTTCTTGGAACTTTTTTTCCTCTTCCTTTGCCCATGCTAACTCCTCAACTTTGCTATGGATATATTGGAAAATTCCGCAGCTCTTGCCTTGTCCATAATCTGTACTATCTTGTCGTACATCACCTGGTTTTCAGCAGCAATGATTATGTCATTTCCATCTTCTGCATCCCGATATCTTTCCTTGATTTTCATCAGACGGTTCTGAAGTTCATCGTAAGCAGACATTGGTTTAAGCGTGAATTCAGCAGGATCTTTTACGATAATAGTACGTCTGGGATTAGTAAGAGCAAGTACCGTATCACCAACATTTACTTTTTCCACAGGCTCATAAGCAGTATTGGTAACCAGCTCATTATACTTTGTATACAACCGGTTTAATGTGTTTCTCTGTTCATCACAAACATAAAGATATATGTCATATCTTTCAAAAATCTGCATATCCCTGCCGGTTTTTGGATGTTTGGCAGTTTTACCCGGTTCAAATTCTACCGTGAAATCCTCTTTATCATCTTTTGCTATGTAATGATGATACTCACGATAAAACAGACTGGGCATAAAACCACCTTTAGCTCCCAAAGTTACTACCGAGTCGGTAATTATGGCTGTCAATAAAAGTTTTTCACTTTTATCCTCTTTTGGCTGTTCGGTCACAGCCT
Organism: uncultured Fibrobacter sp.; assembly: GCA_964472925.1. GTDB lineage: Bacteria > Fibrobacterota > Chitinivibrionia > Chitinivibrionales > Chitinispirillaceae > JAAYPC01. The sequence goes on from CAYYNL010000070.1 coordinate 14,581, forward strand.
GTTTGGTCTGTGAACCCCTGGCCTCAGGCAGCTTTATATCAATTACCGCCACTTTAGCAAACTCTGCCGATACTAGTAACATAGGAATGAGCACCACCATGAGATTCATGAATGGTTTCAAATCCATATCGTTACTGGTCATTACTTTTTTTCTTGGTCTGTTTGCCATATTTTATTCTTCCTTCAGCAAACTATTATTCTTCAACCAAATTAATTAATTTTGATGTTTTTTCATCCAGTTCTTCTACTACCTTATCTGATTTACCAGCAATAATTCCATGGCATAGCAGGGTTGGAATTGCTACCAGCAGCCCCCAGAGTGTAGTTGACATAGCAACGGAAATACCGGTTGCCAAAGCTTGGGCTCTCTGTGCTGCAGGAACGTTTGCAATAGCATCGAAAGCGATCATCAGACCATAGATTGTTCCCATCAGACCAAGCAGTGTTGCAAGGTTGGCCAAAGTAGGAAGAAATGCAATGTTTCTGGTGATTTTTGGTGCTTCTGTAAGAAACACTTCGTCAACTGCCTTCTGAACTGCTTTTCCACCTCTTCCACGATTCTGAAGAATTGCAGTAACACCTTTAGCCAGAGGTGTTTTTTCTGAGCTTGCAAACTTGATTGCCTTTTCATAATCTCCAGATTTAAGATATTTTGAAATACCAGCCATGAAGTTACCGCTGTTAGTACCACATTTGAAATAGAGATAATAAGCCCTCTCAATAATCATTCCCAAAATTCCAAAACCAACTAACAAAATGGCCCACATACACATGGCACCTGGTGACATAAAACCGTCAACAACAAACTTCATCATCATTCTTAGTTCATTCATTTAAAACTCCTTTCAAAAGGTAGACGTATGATTATGCAAAAGTGTTACATTTTTTTCGAAATCGAAAGAGAATTATTAATAATATACTGCTCCTTTCTCTTACATACTTAATTGTCCTTTCAATTCGTTTATTTTCTCCTCTTCAAAAACTATGTTTCGCTGTGCTTCACGTTCAATGGCATTAAGTTGTTTAATCTTATCTTCCACAGCGATCTGCATGTTCATAATATTTCTGATACGATTCATATTTCTATTAAAATCTTCATCCTTGCTTGCAGTAGGTGCTTCTTTTCTTTGTTCTCCAGGTTTTCCAACACTGGTCTGGGTAGCTGCTGTTGCTGCCGCTTTCTCATCAGGTACCCACTCGGTAATAGTAATATTAAGGGCCTCAGATGATGGATCGATCTCTGCAATTCTTTCCTTCATCTTATCTATCCATTGACTCTTGGCAATACCATGTTCCTTACAGATTTTCAGCCCTTCTTCATACTTGGGTAAAGCAGCATCCATAGCTTCCAGCTTTTTCTCATCAAGAAGACTCCTGTATGCATCAGCCTCTTCCTGTGACAATCCTTTGGGGATTGGTGCACTTGCATATTCAACACCAACCTGCTCCATAATGTGACCTCTTCTGAAGAGCATCTCTGTATATCGATCTATAGACTTTTCAATATATTCACCTTTGATATTCTGATTATGGGCCCATTCAATGTTTTTATAAAAATATTCCAGAGCCTTTTCATAATATCTGTCCAGAGAAGCAAGTATAGTGATTTTAGCTACAATTTTCTGATCCACTGTACCAAACAGAGTCTGTCCATCAACTGCTTCAGCCATGTCTACAAAGCCCATACCGATCATATATGTTGCTTTCACAGTCCATTCAGCTACTCCAAGTTCGATAGCCTTCGCAAAGTACTTTGCAGGCTCCTCAAGAGCTTTAGTCTTCTCTTTCACCATGTTTTTGACTTCTTTTTCATTTTTACCGACAAGCTTTATTTTAAGGAAGTCATCATATTTGATCTCTCCCAGTTTATAATAAGCCTGAGCAATGCTAACTACATCTATATCAGATTCACCCTTGAATTTTTCGTATATGGAGGTAGCCATCAGATAATTCTTTTCAGCCTCCCCATTTTTACCCAATTTGAAATATGCATCTCCTGCCTTAGTCAAAGCATTTACCTGCTTATTGCGATCATCAGCAAATTTGTTAGCGTACTCTGTAAATACTCTGGCCATTTCCTCATTCTGCTCCATTTTCTCATAGCACAGACCTACAGAAAAATAAGCCTCTGCTGCATATTCCGATTCTGGGAATCTCTTGGCCAAAATATCATAAACATTTATAGCGTTACTATATAGTTTTCCTTTTTCGAATATCAAGCCAGCATTATAAAGAGCCTGCGGTGTTTTGGGATCGCTTGAATATCTCTCATAGATCATCTCAAACATCTTTCCGGCCATATCGAACTGATTGATCTTCTGATAACACTCAGAAGCTGCTGACAAACTGGGAATAGCAAATTCTGCTTTGGTTATATTGTTTGCAGCAGTTTGATAAACCTGGGCAGCTTTATCCAGTCTTTCAGCCTTTTTATAGTTTTCTGCTGCACGCATATATGCTTTTTCCCGCAATGTTGATTTGGGAAATTTAACACAAAGCTCTTCAAGAGTAGCACCTGCCATTTCGTAATTTTTTGCTTCTTCATAGCAGACACCAGCTTCAAACCATCCACGGTCACTTATTTTGCTGGCAGGATACTCGGAGTAGATTGACTTGAAAACATTCGCTGCTCCAGCCAGATCACCTTCTTTACGCTTTGTTTCGGCCCGTTTATAGATGGTACCTGCTGCCAAATCCATAACCTCTGTATACTCTTGAGAATTAGGCTGTTGCTTATTGAGAAGCTGCCTGTACATTCCCATAGCCATATCGAACTGGCCGGAATTTGCATAACTGTTAGCCAACATTCTCTGAGATTTGTCGGTTACTTTTGAATTTGGGTAATTGTCAATTATCTGTTTGAAAACTCTTATAGCATTATCATAGGATTTTGATGAATAATGAATGTTTCCAGCCAAGTATAACACCTCAGCAGCATTTGAACTTTTGGGGAATCTTGCCTGGAACTTTTCTGTATAATCAAGAAGTTTCTTTGTCTCGGGCAGTGAATATGCCTGAGAATCAGAAACACCAGCCGCAGCCATTGCTTTCTTCTTGCAATTGTCTAATGCTACGATCACATTGTAGCCGGCATCTTCCTGTGAAATAAGAACAGGTCCCTGATCCGCTTTCTTCTTGTTTTTTTCTACCTCATCGGCATCCATTCCCAATGTATCAATCTCTGTCTTGTACTCACCAAAGGTTTTAAGATCCGCCATGGCAACCTTATCATAGTATTCAGCTGCCTTTTCACAGTCACCCATAGCGCTGTAGACTTCAGCAATATTGTACTGAAATTCATAATTACGCCATTTATCCTCAGGAAATTTCTGGAAAAACTCCTGATAACGTTTGAGAGCTTTTTCGTAGGCAGATTTATCCTTTTTCTTCTGGGCAAGAGCATGATAATAGATAGCAATGTGTCCTAAAGCCTTTTTAACTTCATTTCTGGCCTTCTCGATTATTGCCAGCTCATTGCTGTTTGCTTTGTACCATTGTGAATTGGTACCATAATCATCAACCAGTTTTTCTCTCTCTTCATTTGCCCTCTCATGTTCCTTTTTTACTACGTAGCATTCAATTAATGCCATTCTGGCAGTGGGAGCCTCTTTATACATAGGAAATTTCTTTAAAGCAACACTCAATGACTGAATTGCTGCATCAAATTGACCATGGCTACGGTTTTTCAATCCGATAGTGTACATCACATTATCTTCATAAGATCTTTTACCAATCTTTTTAAAATATTTGATTGCCTCTTCACCACCGTTTTCCATGTCAGAAAAAGAGATCGCCATGAATTCAACTGCCATATCTCTGAATTCACGCTTTGGATAAAGTCCCCCATCACACTTATCAACATATGTCTGGAAATACTGCACTGCCTTGTCCAGATCACCTGTATTATAATAAAGCTCTCCTTTACGGTAGTGAACCATTTCCCAGTTCTGCAGATCAATCTGATCCTCTCTTATTTTTTCCAGATGTTTAAGAGCACATAGATAATCATTATCAAGATAGCAAAGATCAGAGAGGCGGAAATGTGCACCAGAAGCACGTGGGCTGTTTGGATATTTTTCAACCACCTCTTCAAAGGCGACTCTGCATCTATCTATCTGCCCCATCAGCAGATAAATATTACCCATCTGGTAAAGCGCTTCACTGAGCTTTGGAAATGTGGGATATTCACTTCTTAATCTTTCATACATTTGCAATGACTTGGAATAATCAGGTAATGGGTTAACCGGTTCAGGTCCACGTCCGGTTTTCTCATATATGTCCATTTGCCTTTCATATTCTTCTCTTTTACGCACATATTCATCTCGCGCCTGATCATAGTAAAGACTTCCCAGCGTGTAGATAACATCTGCACACCTGTCAGTCTTTTTCCCCTGACATCCGGCCAACAGATTCTCATAACGTCTGATTATCTCTTCAATCTTTCCTTCAGAAGTCTTTTTGCTTTCTATCTGTTCAATCGCTTTTTCTTTCAGCTTTGCACGTTCAGCTTCAAGCTTCTTGATCTTTTCCATCAATTCTGCTTTTCTGTCTTTTTTCTGGGCATAGCTCAACTGTGGAATTGTCACCACCAATGATGACAAAATAACCATCAGATAAATTGCATTCCAATAAAACCTTCGCATGCTTCCTGCTCTCCTTTAAGATTACTCTGTATCTATTATTCTTCAGTATTAAATTCGTTATTCGGTTCGCTGTTCAGTTCGTTTTGCAGTTCATTTTTAAGCTTTTCAAGCTCACTATCAATCTTTTCTTCTTTATCTTTTACACCTTCAATGATCTTGTTGGCCTTTTTGGCTCCAAGTATACGCTCGGTTTTTACCAGTGCATACTCTGCATCACTGAGGATTTCCTCCTTGCGTTTAAAGAACCTGGTGTGGGATTTTGCAAGTAAACTATAGTCAAAAAATGCCTTTGATTCGCGTGCGAACCCATCAAATTGTTTCTGTAACTCCGGCCGTTCTTCCAGGGTTTTGTTTGTTGGTTTTCTAAGGGCATTTTTCTTTATGTTTTCTGCAGTAGGCGCAAACTGAATGGTATATTGATCAAAACTGTCTTTTTTATTTTTGAGATCCTCTTCAGTTACAAAAGTTCGCTTGCAGGCTGCAAGACACTGCTCAAGTGCAGAAGCCGCTTCCGGATAACGCTTAGAAAGCATCAATGCATATCCTTTAACCAGATACGCCTCAGGAACCAAAGGAGATTCCCCATAAAGTCCAACAAGTTTATCAATAGTCTGGATTGCCACATTAGGCTGATTTACTTTTATCCAAGCCCATGCTGTTGCCAATAACGCTTCATCCTGATACGGTGAACCGTCAGGTACTCTCTGATAGGCTTCAACCGCCAAACGCAGTTTATCCCCTGCTTCAAAATAAAGATGTCCAAGTTTTGTATTGGCTGCATCCTGTAAAAGCTGATCCGCTTTCTGCTGAGTAGTGTCACTTATCACATTTGTAAGATTCTGGATAGCAGCCTGTTCTCTCCCATTTTCTATATTGATAATAGACAGCGTATACTGGGCATAAAGATAGTGAGGATCACCCTGCGGTATTCCCTCAAACAACTGTTCCGCTACATTATAGTTTTTCTGCTGAAAATGAATCTGCCCTGCCAGATAATCTGCATCGGGTCGTATGTCACTATCAGCATAGAGATTAATAATGAAGGAGTGATTTTTAAGAGCATCCTCCATTTTCCCTTCCCTATAATCCAGTGCCATCAGACCATAGAGATATTTTGCACGCATCTCTGAAGTTGTATACTCTTCCAAAGCTTCCTTGTATACCTGACGGGAAATGTCATTCATGTATAGAAATCTGTAGCAATTTCCAAGATAATAGGTTGCCTTATCATTAAGATGAAAGTTTGGAAACAGAGACAGCACTTTTCCAAATGCAAATGATGCATCCCAGTACTTCCCTGCCAAATAAAGCCTCATAGCCTCATTGTATGCATCCATGGGCGCAAGAATCAGCTTATCATACAAACGCTTTGACTCACGCTGCTCGCGGGTCGGTCCGAAATCGGTGGAAACTTTCCCTGCAATAGTAAACCCGCGTTCATCCTTCTTATCGCTGTCCTTAATCAAAGTCTCAATAAAACTGTATCCCAGATGACAATCAAAGTTGAGGTAATTGATCATTTCTGGAAGTGGATAAATAAGATTATAGTTAAATCCGATATATGGAATGTTATTATTATTCCAGCCGGCTTTCAGCCAGATCTGCGGAATGAACATATATTTAACATGGGCGCCAAATCTGTATTCCGTAATTAAATCTCCCACTTTGGCACCGGTGCTGTCTCTGCCTTTGAACATGTCAACATATTTTTTCCAGTCGATTGCATCATAGAATTTTCCCAGAGCATTATCGATCATGAATTCAACATCTCCCACCAGATTGTCATTCAAGGCAGAATATCTTATACCCATTCTTAATCTGCTGGTAGTAACCTCTGTCTCTCTTTGCAACCCTAAATGATTAAATGCTTCTCCCCATTTGACCTGTGTCGGTAAAATATCCTGTAGGGAAACACTGAAACCAAGATCACCAAAACGATAATGATCAAGGGGATTAAAATATAAACCCAAATCGATACCAGGAACATGCGAAACAGCCCAATCTCCAAATTGATACTGCATTCTCAATTTCACATTGGTACCCACCATCAGCCAAGGAAGAAGTCTGATTCCATAATCAGCAATAAACCACACATCCTGAAAGCTGGTGTTGCCAACAAACTTGATAGTCTGGGTTGAAGAATCAATAAAGGATTTCTGGATAGAATTTCTGGTAAAAAGCAGAGTCATCCCGATTGTCTGATTCCGCCTCACCGGCATTTGAATTGCCATGTGCTGATATCCCATAGCATCATCGCCCAGAGCCCATCGGTAAAAACCTAATGCATCCACATGCAACTGATTGACCCTGTATAACAAGGCAGGGTTCACCAGAGCAGAAGACCAATCGGTGAGATCCTGAGTAAAATCCGCCTGGAAATAAGGTGCATCATATCCACCATTTCCATTTGCAAAAAAAGTTGCACCCGCCAGCAAGACTGCCATCAGGCACGATTTAATTTTTGTTGGAAAACACCTCACAATATACCAGCCTTTTTGAAGTTTTTAATTGAGTGGAACAACCTCTACCCGCCTGTTTTTAGCCCGCCCCTCAGGAGTCGTGTTAGGAGCTAAAGGACGCTCTTCACCATAGCCCCTGGCTACAATTCTATCCGCAGCAATACCTCTCATAACCAGATAATTCATAACTGATTTCGCTCTGTCATAGGAAAGGGCTAAATTGTAATCATTAGAGCCCTGATCATCAGTATGTCCCCCAATCT
>CAYYNL010000071.1:0-21814 GCA_964472925.1 uncultured Fibrobacter sp.
ATGTGGCGCATTCGCGTAACCTATTGATTGCTAAGCCAATCAGGTGTTTAGACTTTATCACCTTGTCGATAAAGCCTTCAACACCTTCAAGTCTTATCAATTCAATATGATACGCGACTACATCCACCCCAACTGCGGAAATTAGGATCGAGCCTTCTTGATTTCGCGGCTCTGTTGCTCAATCAAGCTTCCGCCAGTGGCGGTAGTACTTGACTCAGATCTATAAAATCTCAGCTATGGTTTGAACTTGCATGAATCATCGCAAGAATTCATATTCCAAGGGTTAATTTTAAGCTTATAAGAAGATGTCGCGGATATCAGAAATTAATACTGAATAGAAAGTTTTCTGTACTTTAGGAACCATTTTTTAAAAAAAGTTAAGAGAGTGAAATGAATTTAGAGTTATTCATATTAAGGATTCCGGCGATTCTTCTTGCCTTGACTTTTCATGAGTTTGCTCATGGATGGATGGCGATGAAGTTGGGGGATCCCACAGCCAGAGATGCGGGACGATTGACACTTAATCCTTTTGCTCACCTGGATCCCATTGGAGCACTGATGCTTCTTTGGGGACCTTTTGGATGGGCTAAACCGGTTCCGGTCAATGGATATTACTTTAAAAAGCCCAAAAGAGACATTTTTCTGGTTAGTGCTGCAGGGCCGATATCGAATGTATTGCTGGCCATCGTTATCGGTTTGGTTCACAGACTACTCTTGGTTTATTCCCCAGCACTTATCAATTCTGTTCCTCATTTTCAGCAGTTTCTGTTTTTAACCATATTGCTCAATTTAGGTATCTCGTTTTTCAACCTCTTACCTATACCACCGCTGGATGGATCCAAGATCCTCCTGAGCATGCTTCCTGATAAATGGATACCTGGATATCTGGAAAAAACCAAGTATGTACCTCTGATTTTTATGGGTTTACTAATATTTGACTGGGTAATGAATGAACCTGTTTTTTCAAAATACATTTTCATGTTTTTTGATCCGTACCAGTCATTCTGGATGCACCTTATTTATGGAAAGCTGTTCTGATGGGTCAGTTAACAATAGTACCTGAAAAAATCAAAAAGATAGTAAAAAAGTTCAATGACACCTCGATTGTGGTTGTCGGTGATATTATGCTTGATGAGTATCTGTGGGGGGATGTAAGAAGGATCTCTCCAGAGGCACCAGTACCGGTAGTACATGTGGAATCGATGAGCAGGCGATTAGGAGGTGCTGCAAATGTGGTGCAAAATCTTCAAAAGTTAGGTATCAAACCACTACTTGTATCGGTATGCGGGAAAGATGAAAACGGAAAAAATCTAATCTCTATTCTTGAAGAGCAGCAGTGCTGTTCTCAGGGCGTATATATTTCCACATCCAGACCGACCACCATCAAGACCAGAATCGTTGCCAGAAATCAGCAGGTTGTACGTGTAGATCGTGAACTGGTCGAAGACCTGAATGAACATGAAAGGGAGTATATCTGGGGGCGATTTGAGGAATTTTTCGCCAGATCTCAGGGTGTAATCATTTCTGATTATGGAAAAGGTGTTGTTTCTCAGCCACTAATTAAACACATTCTTGAAAAATGCATAACTAACCAGAAGTTTGTAGCTATCGATCCAAAAGAGCGTCATTTTGATGCATTTAAGAAAGCCTCAGTAATTACTCCCAACCTCAGGGAGGCACATGTGATGGCTGGTCTTTCATATCGAAATTGCTCCGATGAAGAGGTGGAGCAGCTTGGATGGAAGTTAGTAGATGAGCTTGAGCTTCCCTATTTGCTTATAACCCTCAGTGAAAGAGGAATGGCTCTTTTTGAAAAACAGAACCGTCTCTTTACTCACCTGCCAACAGTTGCCAGAAAGGTCTTTGATGTAACAGGGGCTGGTGATACAGTTATAAGTGTATTTTCGGCTGCTTTTACTTGTGGAGCTACTCCTTTGGAGGCAGCATTCCTGGCTAATCATGCGGCAGGTCTCACTGTTGCAGAACTGGGAACTGCATCGGTCGATCCGCAGGCGATTCTTGCAGATTGTGGAATTCTATAAGATATTTGGGGAATTTATTTGCAGGTTCTTGCAGAACCATTAACCCCAAATTATTTTTTGCTATTATCAGGGCCCATAACTCAGTCGGTTAGAGTAGCGGACTCATAATCCGTTAGTCCAAGGTTCGAGTCCTTGTGGGCCCATAATCATCTTTTGGGAGGTATTTTGCAGCCCTGCTTGGTTTGCATAAAATCTATTAGTTATAATTCTTAAATTGATTTCGATATAAAAGCACCAAAATTATGGTGCTTTTTTTTTTGTTTTTTTGGCTCTTTCTCTCATGGAGGAATTATGATCGAAGATTTAGAAAATCTTAAGCTGCTTCAGGAAATAGATCTCCGTATCCATCAACAGGAACTTGCTCAGAAACAATTTCCGGATACAGTTAATGAACTTGATGGTGCTATAAAACAGGCAAAGGAATCTCTGGATAATTTTCAGACGAAACTAAGCAAAACGCAAAATGAAGCAAAATCCCTCGATGAACAGATTCAGAAAAGTCGTGAACTGCTTGAAAAAAGCCAAAGCAGACTAAATTCCATTAAAACCAATCGTGAATATGATGCAGTCCATGCAGAGATTGAAAATCAAAAAAATTCTATCAATACTATAGAAATGCATAAGAAAAACTTGCTCGACGAGATTGAAAGGCTTAACACCGCAATTGAAGAAAAGACTAAAGAATACCAGCAGATTAAAAGTGAAAATGAGCCCCAGATTTCTGAACTTAAAAAGAAGATAGCCGCAATAGATTCAACCATTGCAGACATCGTCAAAGAACGCAATGAAATTGTTCCAAAGATCAGTAAACCTATTCTCAGAACCTATGACATGATCAGGAAAAAAAGAAAAACCGGAAACGCACTCAGCAATGTTACTGGAAAAACCTGCGCTGTCTGTTACAAGGTCCTGGAACCTCAGCTCTATAATGAGATTAAACGCGGCAGGAAAATGATTCTGTGTCAGAATTGCGGTTCTATTTTTGTATGGGGTGGAGAATCAAAAGAGTAGCATATTCCTTCTCTTCCGCATTATTTCCAGGATTGATTTTGAGCAATGTATTATAAAAAGCAGAGCGAATAAGAAACCCTTGTTCGCTCTATTCTTTTTAAATTATAACCGAAGACAGCATCTACTTATTTTTTAGTCATTTTTTTATGGATATATTTAAATTATACCGCCGCATGATTTCCTATCTGGCAGTTTACTGGCAATGGATTGTTCTTTCTGTTACCCTGTCCTGTCTGGTAGTAATTTTTGAAGGACTCTCGTTATGGTTTGGGGCCAGTCTGATAAAGACCCTGTTTACACCGGAAACCCAGGTTACCGCTTTGGATCCCCAGATTACCTTTTCAAATCTAAATAATCACCTGAAATACTGGACATATCAACTGGTAAAACAGGATACTCCCATAAAATCACTTCAGATAGTCTGCGCTATCATGGCCTTTACTTTTTTTCTAAAAAACATTCTTATTTATCTCAAAGCACTGGTTACCTGCAGACTCAATCTCAATGTGGTAAGGGATATGCGCAACCAGCTCTATGATCATTCTCTGCGTCTTCCTGTAACCTACTATGATCAGAACAAATCCGGTAATATCATTTCATTAATTGTCAATGATGTGGAAAATATTAACAATTCAATGACCAGCACTTTTGACAGGTTGCTTGTGGAACCCTTGCGGGTGATCTTTTTTATCGGTATGCTTTTTGTGATCAATGTCAAGCTTACACTTACAGTTTTCATCGTTTTTCCTGTCATGGGCATTCTGATAAGCCAGATAAGCAGAGCAGTCAGGCGTAGAAGCAAAAGGGTACTTGAATATATAGCCGGTCTATTGTCCATACTTCATGAGACCATCAGCGGTATACGTGCCGTCAAGATGTTCAACATGAATCAATACGAACTTCAAAGGTTTAAAGAAGAAAACCGCAAATTCATTCATAGCTCTTTCCGGGCAACCAGTATCGGAGCCATCTCCAGCCCTCTGACAGAAGTACTTGGGGTGGTGGTAGTTATTATTCTGTTATGGTACGGCGGTCAACAGGTGCTGATGAAGGGAAGCTTCGGAGCAGAAGATTTTGTTCGTTTTCTGATTTTTCTTTTCTCCACATTTGCTCCCCTTAAGGCTATAACTGCTATAGCAAACACACTGCAGCGGGGTTTTGCTTCTGCGGAAAGAGTGTTTACAGTTCTAGATACTTCACGTGAAGAATTGAAACCGGTTCAGCCAGATAATATACCTGCATTCAAGGATTCGATAACTTTCTCAAATGTATATTTCAGCTATCCTGGTACAAAAGAAAATGTACTTAAAAACATCAACTTTTCCATTCCAAAGGGATCTATAGTGGCGCTGGTAGGGTCAAGTGGAGCCGGAAAAAGTACGATTCTGGACCTGGTACCAAGATTTTACGAAGTCTCTTCCGGGCAGATTTGTATTGATGGTAAAAATACCAGGGAGATGGATCTTTGCGGATTACGTCAGCTTTTTGGAATCGTTTCTCAGGATACCGTTCTTTTTAACGATACGGTCAGTAATAACATAAGATACAGTATGCCAGAAGCCTCCTTTGAGCAGATAATTACGGCTGCAAAAGCAGCAAACGCTCTGGAATTCATTGAGAGACTGCCATCAGGTTTTGATACAATTATCGGTGAGCGTGGGGTGACACTTTCAGGAGGACAACGTCAAAGACTTTCCATTGCCAGAGCACTTCTTCGAAATCCTCCGGTTCTGATTTTGGATGAAGCAACTTCCGCTCTGGATACTGAATCAGAAAGATTAGTTCAGGTAGCCATAAATAACCTTATTGAAAATCGAACAGCACTGGTGGTAGCACATCGACTCTCTACCATAACTCATGCGGATATGATTATTGTTATGGAAAATGGTGAGATTGTGGAAACAGGCAGTCATGAGCAACTTCTTGCACTCAACAGAAGGTACAAGTATTTCTACGATATTCAGTTTGCTTCTGCTGCAGTAAAGGGTTCTGCCTAAGAATTTTTTTCAGTTCTTTGCAGCCATCATCTTTTTAATCAGCCCACTGTTTGGTATCACATAGTCGATTACTGAAAGAAGGGTGTAAATGGTTGGAAGAAGCATTACCCAGAATGCTGGATGAAACCCCATGATTTGAGCTGGAATCCACTTAACCTGATATATCCTTTGAAGTGCAATTACTGTGATGACCCCGAAAGTGGCTATTCCCTGAAGAACCGCTTTTGCTTTTCCGGATTTGCGGGCAGCCAGAACCACTCCACTGGATGCACAGACGATTCTAAGAAGCTGCATGAATGCGTCCCTGTAAAAAAATATCAGATACATCCACAAAGGGATTATTCCTGAAACCATAAATGAGATAAAGACCGTTTGGCGAGACACACTATCTGCAATAGGATCGAAAACTTTTCCAAAGTCGGTTACTTCATGACGAGCTCTGGCAATAGTGCCATCTAACAGATCTGATATTTCGATTAAAGCAGCCAGAGATAAAGCGATCCAGACCCAGCCATTTGTGTCGGAATGGTATCCGCTGATAAATACATATGCAAAAAGTGGGGCTATAATTACCCGGGAAAGTGTTAATACTGTGGCTAAATTCATGATTGCTCCATATCTGTTTTCAAAGTTATAAAGCTTAAAATACAAACTGTCCATTTAAAAACCAGAATGCATTTAACGAACAGATTGTATTTTTAACTATAATAACCTATAATATAGCATTGACTCTTATTAAACTGTAAAATAGGTCTTTTATTTGCAGAAAAAGGTTCATCAAAGGTTGTATAGCAGTTTTCAGGATTATATTCTGTTCAGAATTTAAGGTTATGTTTTTGCTTTAACAATTAAGGGTAATTATTGAATTGTTTTTTTAAAAGAGGAGCACTTATGATCGGGAAGATTATTTTCCTGCCTTTTTGGATAATTTCAAAAATTGTGGGCATGCTATGGGGATCAATTAAACTGGTGATCACATTGTTTTTTGGTGTATTCCGCTTTTTCTTCAGCCATCTGTGTGGTGCCATTGTAGGTGCAATCACAGGGTTTCTGCTGGGTAGAAAACATATAGGAGTAAAGATCTTCAGTCATCATAAGAAACATCATAAAAAAATCAATGCCTGAAAAGAAGGGGCCAGCAAACAGAAGTCAGTAGCACGCACTACCAACTCCAGTTCTCTGGCTCTGTTATTTTAACCTGCAGAAATTTTGGCGCTCTTGACTTCCTTGTTGGCAAGTCGTACTCCAGCGGCTTTGGTACCTTTAACCAAAAAGTCCTTGATTACAAAAGTTTCTTCCAGAACTTTTAGCTTTGGTTTGGGTTTATATTCCACAGTTACTATTGCTTCGGAATCGGTACTAAGTTTAAGTACAGTACAATTCTCCGGGATGATGCTATAACCTTTATTGAGAATGAACTGTTCGATTCTGCACCGTTTCAGATAGGGGAATTTGGTTTCATCATCCCGGTAAACAACGTTGAAAACCAGTTCTTTATCCACAAATCCGCAATAAAGCATGCCTTTATCCACAAAGAGCTTGTCAGGAACATCCATGACCGAGTAGGATCCGGATTTTCTAATAACCAGAATCCGATCATACTGAGAGACATCAAAAAGGTGATTCCCGTTGACCTCATATCCCAGATATCCGGTGTCTTTATCGTAGCGCAATTTAAGGTTACGCTGTGCAGCTTCTCTGACGTCAACCTTTTTAAGCGAAACCAGTTCAGTTCTGCGGGGATAATCCTTATAATATTTGTCTATCAGTTTCTGAAGAAAACCGATAGAATAATCGGTTATGGAAGCCAGTGCCTCACGAATTTCCTTAAGCCGGTTCTTTATCTCCTGCATCTCTTTTTTAGCCCGGTTGATATCGTAGGCACTTATTCTGCGGATAGGAATTTTTAACAATACTTCCACATCTTCCAAAGTGACTTCTCTTCTTATCTGATCAGCAAAAGGCAACAGGCCATCAATGACTGCTTTGACTACTGCATCGGCAGTCGTCTCCTGTTCGATGCGTTTATAAACCCGGTTTTCAATGAAGATCTGTTCCAGTGTTTTGGCGTGCAGTTTATCTTTGAGATGTTTCTCTTCCAGTTTCAATTCAGCGGTCAATATATTCACCAGTTGATTGGCATTATATTCTATTACTTCTGAGACTGACATTGAAACCGGCTTATCATCCTTGATAACCATCAAATTTACAGAAATGCTGTTTTCACACTCCGTAAAGGCATAAAGTGCATCTACGGTTTCTTCAGCATGAACCCCGCGGGCCAGACGGATCTCCACTTCCACATTTTCTGCAGTATAATCGCTGATTCCCGAAATCTTGAGTTTGCCCTTTTTAGCGGCACTCTCGATGGAATTAATTATTGATTCGGTAGTGGAGCCAAAAGGTAGTTCACGGATTACGATTCTTTTAGGATCGCTGATGTCCAGTTTGGCCCTTACAAGAATCTTACCGTTACCATCATTATATTCAGAAACATCGGCCAGACCACCACCAGGAAAATCCGGGTAAAGTAAATGCTGTTCTCCTCGCAGACAAGCGATCTCTGCCTCTAAAAGTTCAATGAAATTATGGGGAAGAATTTTAGTGGCCATTCCAACCGCGATACCCTCTGCACCCATTGCCAGTAGCACAGGCAATTTGGCAGGTAAAGTTACCGGTTCCCTGTTTCTTCCATCGTAGGAGTCAATAAATTCGGTTATTTCCGGATTGAAAAGGGTATCTTTGGCCAACTGTGAAAGTCTGCACTCGATGTAACGGACAGCAGATGCAGGATCACCGGTATAGATATTACCGAAATTACCCTGTTTATCGATGAAAAGGTCTTTATTTGCCAAAGAGATCAGGGCATCACCAATGGAAGCATCACCGTGAGGGTGATAACGCATACATTGGCCGACTACATTGGCCACTTTATGAAATTTTCCGTCATCCATTTCCCAGAGTGTGTGCAGGATTCGCCGCTGGACCGGCTTTAATCCATCGTTAATATGAGGAATTGCACGGTCTTTAATGACGTAGGATGCGTATTCTATGAAGTTCAGATCGTAAAGATTGCTTATATATGCCATTATCGCAGGTTCTCCATGATATAATCCCGGCGCCCAGGAGTGTTTTTTCCCATGTAAAATTCAAGTGTTTCAGCAATATTTTTTACAGATTTTACATTTACTTCGATTAAACGCATGTCCGGTCCGATAAACTGACCAAACTCCTTGGGAGAAATTTCTCCCAACCCTTTAAATCGGGTTACTTCCGGGTCTTTTATTTCTTTAAGCATCAGATCACGTTCTTTTTCGTTGTAACAATATCGGGTAATTTTTTTATTTCGTACTCTGAAAAGTGGTGTCTCCAGAATAAAGACGTGGCCCGAAACGACCAGTTCCTCAAAGTAATTGAGGAAGAAAGTCAACAGGAGATTTCTGATATGGTAACCATCCACATCTGCATCGGTGGCCATTACTACCCGGTTATATCTCAGGTTTTCGATTCCATCCTCGATTCCCAGAGCCATCATTACATTGTAAAACTCTTCATTCTGGTAAATCGCTGCCCGGTTTCGCCCGTAAACATTCAGGGGTTTACCCCTCAGGGTAAAGACAGCCTGAGTAAGTACATCGCGTGAGGAGATTATCGATCCACCGGCAGATTGACCTTCGGTTAAAAAGATGGTCGAATTAATACCCTGTGCTCCGTCTTGCAGGTGATATTTGCAGTCGCGAAGATTGGGTATTTTAATCTCAATGCGCTTTGCAGCCTCTTTAGCCTCTTTTTTAACCGCATTCAGTTCGGTACGAAGCTTCTCATTCTGCATAATTTTGGTTTCAAGCTGTTTTGCTGCTTCCATGTTTTTATGCAGATAATCGACAACTCCGGATTTTACTTCAGATACAATCCATCCGCGGATTTCTGTATTTCCCAGCTTGTTTTTGGTCTGAGATTCAAACACCGGATTCTTCAGTTTTATTGCTATAGCTCCGCTGATTCCTTCACGGACATCTACTCCGCTATAGTTCTTTTTGAAATACTCATTGACTCCTTTTAAGATACCCTCCCTGAATGCACTCAGATGAGTACCACCATCGGAAGTATTCTGTCCATTAACAAAAGAAAAGTAGGTTTCTCCGTAACTGTGGGTATGAGTAAATGCAAACTCAATCTGCTTACCACTAAAGTAGGCTATGTTATAGATTGCACTGTCTCCGATTTCATTATTGAGAAGATCCAGAAGACCGTTTTTAGACTCAAATTTCTGATTGTCGAAATAAAGCCTTAGCCCTGCATTGAGATATGCATAATTCCATAATCTTTTTTCTACATATTCATAATTAAAGCTGTAATCGCCAAAAATATCGCTGTCAGGAAGAAATTCTACAAAGGTTCCGGCAGCTTCAGCCGTTTTCCCTTTTCTTTTACTCTTAAGTGTTCCGCGCTGGAAAACCGCTTCGAAATATTCTCCGTCCCGGTAGGAGATTACCTTAAAATGGCTGGACAATGCATTAACCGCCTTTGTTCCTACACCATTTAGCCCCACACTGAACTGAAAAACATCATCATTGTATTTTGCTCCGGTATTGATGGTGGAAACGCAGTCTATCACTTTTCCCAATGGAATTCCCCTGCCATAGTCGCGAACCGAAACCATTTGTCCCTGGATATTGATGTCTATCTTTTTACCATATCCCATAATGAATTCATCAACAGCATTATCGATAACTTCTTTTAAAAGAATGTAGATTCCATCATCTGGATTGGTTCCATCACCCAGGCGTCCTATGTACATCCCTGAACGCAGCCGGATGTGCTCAAGGGAACTTAAAGTCTTAATCTTGCTCTCATCATAAACAGATGCTGATGGATTTTTACTCATAAACAATAATTCTCAGTTGAAGTATATACAGATTTTTGTAAATAGAACTGTTTCTTGCTGGAAGATAAAAACAAACCAGAGGTATTCCGGCATAGTTCCAAGAATATAAATAGGTCGTAAAATGGAAACAAGTAACAGACAACAGTTTATAATATCTGCAAATCGCTGTTTTTTTTCCTTTTATATCATTGGTATTACGTATTAAAATGACTTAAATTTAATCTGATTCCTATGGATTTTCTTTTTAAAAAAACATATCATTAGTATTTAATAAATTGACAAAAAGAGTATGGGTGAGGTTTATAAATTCAGAAAAGAATCTATGATTAGCTTAACCCGAAAATCCAATTGAAATCATTATTGATTTTCAGCAGATAATTGCCAGCCAAAATATTGATATGAGCAGAAATACGGGCTTCGTACTCTTCAAGGGAGATCCGCTCTCCGTTTATCCATTCCACCATCTCAGTGTTTAGCTCATCGGCTTCTTTGGTTCCCATGACTAAGCTTCTCCATTAGGTAATAATTTCCACTAATAATAATTATATTGAATGAATTTGGCGATCTCAACTTTTCTTTATATTTTAGGGTTGTTCAAAAAAGGAAAAAACAGTGCTATAGTTGAAAGGGGTTCGGGAAAACTAAATGAAAAATCTCATTTTTCTCTTTGTGTGTATTGCTGTTTGCTATGGCCAGGAACAGATCGATCCCTGGGAAAAGTTAGGGCTGTCTAAAACCGAATGGATAATGATAGAGCAAAACCATATGCCGATGAGCCAGGTGGAAGATTTGCTGAAGGCAGGAATTGGTATAAGTGAGTATTTTAAAAAGCCCTGGGTCGAGCTTAATATGACCGAGCAAAAATGGATAGAAAAGAAACGTTCCGGGATGAGCAGCTATGATATTGAAATTGAAGCAAAAGCAAGCAATACAGAATGGAAAACCGAGATGAAAACCGGTTTTCGTTCAGAGATGAGCGGAGTCTCAGAGAATGCAAAAGACTTTTCAGCCCTTATTCCAGGATTTCAGCAGTTCAAATCCCGCAGTGTTGCAAAAGGAATCATCATGTCTTCGATTGCCCTTGGAGCTGTAAGCTGGTGCACTGCAGGCAGCATATCCAATAAGCATTTCAATTCATTGCCGATTTTTGCAGTTCTTATTCCGGATATTGTCTGGAGCTATGTCGATTACAAGGTTTCCAAGAGGCATAAAAATCAGTGACTACTGTATTTTTAACCGAAAAACAATGCTATGTCTGTGGAAGTAAGAGCCAATATCCTTTGGTTGATCTAAACTTAAGTATCGTTGGGCCCAGAGACCTGGATGGCAGGCCATCTCTTATACAACGCTCCTCTGTTTATCTTTGGATTCAGCGCTGTTTTGAATGCGGATACAGTGCCCCGGAAATAACACAGGGAACCCCGGAAGAGGTCTGTGTAATCGAAAAACCGGAATATCAGCGCCAACTCAATAGCAATGAGTATCCCGATACTGCCAATTCTTTTCTTTGTCATTCAATGATTATGGAGCAAACCGGCTTGTTTGCAGACTCAGGATGGGCGGCGGTTTTTGCTGCCTGGATCTGTGATGACAACGGTTATACTCAATCAGCAATCAAATGTAGGGAAAAAGCATTGGAGCTGTTCGCAAAAGCAACTGAACACAACCAGGGCTTTGGGGAAAGCCCTGCAGAAGAACAGCTTTATCTGGCTGATCTGCATAGACGGTGTGCTCATTTTGAGCAGGCTTGCTCAATCTGTCAGATACAACTTCAAAAGAGTCTTCCTGAACGAATATATGACCTTTTCTGTCTGGAAAAGAAATTTATCGATAAAAAAGATGTCGAGTGTCACAATGAAACTGAAATCGATGAACTGGATGCTTTTCCGGATTTACCACACTAAAATCAAATCCCTGCAGTTGGATGCGTATAGAAGAGTACTGTGGTGGTAGTCCGGGCAGGCGACTGACAAACGAATTCAAATTTGCCAGGCAAGGCATAGACATTTATAAATGTCTATGCCGGGGAAGAGTAGCTTTTCTGTACAGAATTACCGGACAATAGATACCTGTCTGGAAAGCTGGTTATCAGGTGTCCTGATTTTAATGATGTAGGTACCTGTTACCATCGATGGTAAAGAAAGACTGTGACTGCCCTCTTTAAAGAAACGATTAACCGGAGCAGACAGAATCTGGCCATTTACATTATACACAGAAATGGTAATATTGCCCGCATTTGGGATCGAAAAGTGAAGTTTCTGATCAGATGTCAAATCAAAGCAGAAGGATTGCCGATTATTGGCCAATCTTGCCGGGCCTTCCTGTTTTACATCTGTAACACTCCAGAAATCAGGCATGTTTCCCGAAAGATAAAGAAGCGTAAGAATCTTAATTGAAATCTGATAATATACGCTTTCCTCGATATTGCAAAGGTGTTCAAAACATTTGTCTACCCATTCCTGATGAGTAGGATCAACCATTCCAGCACATCCAAACGGGCCCACAAAAGTAGCGTTATTGTACTTGGAGGTTTCTGTACCGTCGAGCTTATAACCGTCCACTACTTTCTCCGGATCGTTTATGGTTTTTGAAGAGATCCAGGAGGCAATTTTTCCGCAGATCTCCTTTGCTTCAGGATGACCATACCAAGAGTAGGCCCAGGCAAGCCGCCAGGGGGTACGGGTTGCATCATAGGTGTAATTGCCTCTGCTATTATCAAAAGGAGAAGATGAAGGATTGCCCTGCTCATCACACCAGTTGGGTACCAGTCCGGTACTTGCGTTTTGTGCTTTCTTAATGAGGTTGTAAGAGTTGGAAATGACTTTATCCCAGTCGAAATCGCTGACATGTTTAAAAAGTTGAAGAGCTGCGGTGCTGAAATAGGAGATGTTTTTTTCGGTATCCCAGGAATCTCCTGGTTTAAGGTAACCATTAAGGTTAACCTCTTCTTTGGCTATTTTAGCGATTAATGCTTTGGCATCGTTTAGATACTTTTCATCACCCCATTGTTTATAGGCCTGCATTAGTGCCACAGCGGCATCCAGCTCTGCATCGGTGGCCGAGTTTTTTCCATCAGAAGCCACTTGTGAAAATCCGTTTATCTTCCAGTTCATTAATCCTTTTTGATCCAGAAACTTGTTGTAATATGCCCATATTTTATCAAATTTTGTCTGGGTATTATTCTTCTGGTTATCCATGTAAACCAGAATGAGCATTCCATAACCTATTCCTTCACTGACAGTATTATTAAGATTATCGTGTTTGATTCTGGCCAGTTCACCCTGTTCTTCATAGAGTTCCATAAAATTATCAAAAGCTTCCTGCACCTTTTGAGCATTGACATTGGTAGGGGAGATTCCATAGCGATAATTTGCATTTTGAGGGAAAGGGTATTTTGGCGCCGAAAGGATAACTGCAGGCATATAGACTAACAGAAGCAAACAGAGGAGTCGTTTCATTGATTTAACCTTTCTTTTAAGTGGGAAAAATCGGTAAAAGGTTAGTGGTATAGTGAATAGGGTTTGTTCAACCTAAATTCCGCAGTCGGATGCACCGCATTTGTTTTCCGATAATAATCGGGAAACCATTCAAGTCTTATCATTTCAATATGATACGCGACAGCATCCACCTCAACAGCGGAAATCGGGTTCAAGTAAAAATGGTGTTACTTTTGATTGTTGGTAATAAGATGGCAAATTCTTACTTAAAGGGCTCTGTCTGATTCACGGTAAAGAATGGTCTGAACTAAGTCATCATTAAGATGAGGTAGAAGGTTCCAGAAGCTTGCCGGTTATTTCATAGTTTCTACCTGGGGGGCAAAAAATGGTTAGGTATTATCTCACAGGAATGACTCTCAAATTGTTCTCCTGTTGTGCTTTTTCCAGAAGTATGTATCGTTTTATTGGAAACAGTCTGGGTGCGAAAAAAAGAATTCATGGATTATTGCCCTACTATTATGTAGAGCGTGCAAAACGGCTGGTTGACTCAATTTCCAAGTACCAGTTATTTAATAACGGCGGAAAAATATTGGAGGTGGGTACAGGATGGATGCATTGGGAGGCTTTAACTGCAAGACTGTTTTTTGATTTTGAAGCTACGTTATTTGATGTCTGGGATAACCGGCAGTTGTCGGGGTTGAAAAACTTTCTAGGTCAGTTGGAGCCTTTACTCGAAGAGTTCAATGTCAGCGATGACAAAAGGGAGCGGGCAGCCGGATTGATTAAAAATATCTGCAAGGTGGAGAGTTTTGATCAGCTTTACAAACTATTAGATTTTACCTATGTGCTTGACCCTGGTGGTATCACCAATAGTTTTAAGCACAACAGTTTCGATTGTATCATAAGTGCAGGAGTGCTGGAACATGTAAAGAAAGGGCAACTGCCTCAAATACTGACAGCACTCAGGGACACTCTGAAACCGACTGGTTATTCTATTCACAGTATAAATCTCAGAGATCATCTGTGGCCCTACTCCAAAATGGCCTCCAGCAAGCAATATCTCAAATACTCAGAAAAGCACTGGCGACACTGGCTGGACAATGAAGTGCAGTATATAAACAGAATACAGCGCCCGGAATGGATCGATTTCTTTGAGAAAGCCGGATTTGTCATGGTGGAGGAGGAACATGAAAGAGAAAAGGCGCTTCCCCTTCGTATCTCTAAAATCTTCAGTTCTTGTTCCCAATCGGATCTTGAGATAACCTGGTTAAGAATGATTCATGCCAAAGGCAGTCAGCTGTAAAGGAGGGTATTTAGAAATGTTGAGGGCTCTGAAACCGTTCGAAATGTACAATGGCGAGCATATACGCCCTATCAGATGAAGCCATATTTGCCTCCTTGCTGATAACCTGCCAAAAGACAAGGAGGTCTGGAAGCGGGCTATCAGAAGTCCAAAGCTTAGTATGCATCTGGTGCATAAAGGAGGAGACACACTTTACTCGGACTATTCTGGTGATGGATTGTTTTACATTGATCGTGAGACTGGTGAGATACATGATGTAGACGTTTTTGTTACATCACTTGCTGCAAGCAGCTAACATATGCGGAAGCATCTCATTCACAAAAAGGAAATGATTTTTCCATGTCCCATGTATGCCTTTTTGTGCTATTATGTTTAAATTTGTATTCAAACGTAAATGTGGTATACCACCTACAAAATCAGAGAGATAAAAAATATGATTGTATTGAATAATATTTGCAAAGGAAGGAGTTAATAATTGTTTAATTATCTCTTCTGCATTCGAAATAGTACCTGTAGGATATTGGTTCAGTATATGTTGCAGATTGTTAAAATACCGAAAGAAGCAACCCGGTACATCTTTCCGGGATAATGAGAAATATCGACGGTACTGTCAGTTAGTGAAATAGAATTAAGAAGAGTCATGTCAGTGCCTGGAACGTTAGCGAAAGCGAAAGAAAGAATGACACTTGCACTGTCAGAGAGAAATGGATTACGATAGTACTTAAGATCAAGGTTTTCCGGATTATTAATACTTTCTTTCTTTTTATCGTTAGCTTGTTCAGCAGTCATTTTAAGACTGTCTATAATAAGTGGTGTGCCATCGAACGGATCGCGTGGATAGTACCATACCTCAGGATGTAAATGTATTTGCCAGAATCCAATATTAGCAGTTTTGAAATGGTACTTTAAAGGAAGATATTCATAGACTTTATTTCCTATTTTGTAACTAACGAAAGGCACAGGTTCATTAAAAGATTGAAGATCAGTGCTAGCAAGTTCTTGGAATTCTTTAGATTCATTTTTATCAGGTTTTTTAATATAATCTTTATTTTCAAGAAGAATGGAAGATCCATCGTCATTATAAGATTGAATAGTATAGCGGAGGATGTCATCAGGATTTGACCATCTTACGCCATAATAGATAGGCTTTGTGCGAAAATAAGAAGGTTTATTTCGGAGTTTATTAAAGTCTGCAGGACCAAAAAGAGTATCGGTGTTTTCGATAATTCTTCCAATTTGTTGGTAATTAGTGAAATAATCAATTGCATCAATATCACCTGTCCACACAGTATCATTAAATGGCTGATATGCAATATTGATCTTTTTACCTGTTACAATCGAGTCGTAAGGCAGAGTAACTACATTAGATTCAAACTGAAGTTTAATTTCAGAAATAAGTTCTGCAGTACAGCGAAAAAGTTTATGATCGAGATTCGCATAATGCAAAGTTACAGACTTATTAGAGTTAAATTCTATTAAAGCAAGTTTGTTTGGTTTTAAAGGAAGAATAGATGAAAAAATACGTTTATTGTTACCTTGAGCTACAACCCAAGAAGAACCCCAGAGCGGAAAATTGTTAAGCGTCTGGGAAAAAACTGATACAGATAATAATAATGCCAAAAAGGCAGATTTAATAATCATTAATATATAGGTTGTATAGGTGTATTAGATGTACGAATGTTAATTATAGTACACGTATATATATCAGGATCGATGCGAATGGTGTCAGGAGAAAATATGAGTGTATCATTAGAAAGATAATATGGGCTTGATCCCTCATATACTCTTTCACCGGTACCAACCAAATGAGAATAATAATAGATAGAGTCTTTATCATAAGTGTAATAATATTCAAAACCAGTGGTATTATTAACGTAAAGAGTATCGTTAACGTAAGAAAAAGTATCTGGACTGCTACACTCTCCGCCAAAACACCAGATCATTTTCTTATCTCTTTTTGAGCCATAAATATCATTAGAAGAAGTATCAAAAACTGATACCCAAGTACCAATGAAAATAGAAGTATCTTTGTGCGTTACATTGCCACCTTTGTTAACAGGACTTACATTGTCATCACAACCGAAGAAGGTAACGGGAAATATAAAAAGGAATATTATTGCAATACAATGAAAATTAAACATAATACCTCCAATATTAATGAAGTATAAATTATATAGCTAATATAATGCAAGAAGACTACAGATTCAGAAATGGATTAACATTAAGTAATTTAGTTTGCCTATGACTGTCATCTTTTGAATGAAAAACTAAGACCACCTCCAACACCTTCATTAGTAAGAATGAAAGAAAACACAAAAAGATGAATTGAAAGTCCAATATATGGATTTATTTCGTATGGAGAATAACGAATTCTCTGTTCAATGCCATCGTAGACGGCGAAAATTTCTTCTCTTTTAAAAGAGAAGCCACATGTAATGCCAGGTCTAAATGCTGGTGAAAGAGCAATATGTGTTCCAGCATAAAGACCGAAAAACGAATGTTTTTTTCTAATTTCCGAAGTATGATGTCGGCGGGCACTTTAAAACATATAAACAGAAAAGAATTGGTCTAAAGGATGAGAAGATGCCTGATATTGATTTCCATCTAAAGCGAAAAAAGCGCAGTACCAAAATCATGAGTAAAATCTATAAAAAGGGTTGGTACACCATAATGATGAAGAAATGATAAAAATTGCTATATCCGAATCATTAGCACTAATATTATTAAAAAATCAAGCATTAAACCATCATTTATTTTGCGAGCATTATCGATTAATTCGTTAATAAAAATGTCAAAGTTTTGGAACCGATGTATTAACTCTTTTGTAATCCATTCACGTTGAGCAGAACTATAAAGTCGATAACGAGCAGAAGAAAGACCACGAGAAAATGCGTTTTGTGGATCTAATAACGACTTACAGTATTTATCAAAATCAGACCGTGTAAAAATAGCTTGACGATCAAAGCAACCGTTTTTTTTCGCTATCGTCATTGTAAACAGGTAAATTTGGTATTTTAACCCCTTTTAGTTATAATAGAATTTACATTCGATTAAGTTGAAATATCTCTATTCAAACTCCGAGGTGATAAAAAGGCACTATCTGCGAAACAACGGTTGATGCATGCTGAAGTTGCTGAAGTGAGGAACAAACGGGGGCAATTTGGGTGCAGCAAAGCGAAACCAGCATGCATTTGTTGGCTGTCTGTAAACCGGCCTTCTTTTGCCTTGTCGCCGCGTCTTCTATTCTTCCTTTCTGTTTATATGCTTGCATCACAGGTACCGCAACACAAGGCTACGGTACCTGTATGCGAATAATCAGAACCACATTTTCTACCTTAGTGTTGGATCAATAATTAAATTGGTTTGGCTCCCATTTGCAATGGTAATCCCATCCTTAATGTCAATACGTTCACCCGATTTTAGGTTGATGTTTCCCCCTGATAAGAACTGGTCATTTTGCATGAGTAGCAATTTATGCGCCCTGACATTCGGTTGGTTATTAATAATAACTTTATCTTCATAAATCAATACCCCTGGATAAAGATCACCCGGTATATACATTACATTGATTGCATCAGCATGGTAATCTGGATCCAAACATATTACCTCTATCCTTCCCCCAATTTTGCCATCAAACCTATAGCTCCAATCGTAAAAAGAAGGCAATGAAAAGTTTGGAATACTCCACGTCAAGTCCTTCTGGGAAGTATTGATATTCCAAGATGCAACTACCGCTTCGCCACCAGAATGAGGGAATACCAGTTTCCATTCCCACGAAACAGGTGAATCTCCTGATTTGTAGGCACGATAGCTTAACGATTGGGGAGACTGCGTAATTTCAGTTGTACAATCATCTTCCAGTAATATCACCACATTGGATGGGCCGACTCCCAAGGGTATCGGTTCGCGAGGATTAGTGACAAGGCGAAGGGATTCGTGCCATGCCCATGAATTACCTGTCCGCACAAATTCTGCATAGCTCTTCACCCGCCTTGATCCACCATTATCCGGATCGTTAAAAATGACATTCTCCATACTTGAACCGCTCGGACCTGTATATCCCCTTATGAGAACATCATGAAGATATGCACCGCTACCTTCATCGACAGCGACAGCTACAATAATGGGACGTCCTCCATCAATTTCGTATGATAAATCATACTTTGAAATATTACCCTGCCCAGTCCCTGAAGGTTTTGCGGTATAATTGCTGTTGATTGATCCAAAATGCCATAAAACTTGATCGACAGATATGCTATCTCCGCTCAAGTTGTTTTCTTCATTATTGCCATTGACTGCCCAGTTGGCAACATCGTACTGATCAACATAACCATAGGAACTGTATATCTCCAATTTGTAAGCATCAAATACCATCTCACAACATGCTGCCCAGCACCATAACGATTTAGCTTGTCTTATAGGGTCGATATCAAACTCTTTACCTGCGAAGGCTATGTGCGCCAATAGTAACAGCATTAAAAAACCGATATTTTTATTTCGCGAGTTCATTTCTTACCTCCCGAATTATCTTTGAAAAGATCAGGATTTTTTTCTAAAAATTTACGCCGGTTTTCCTTGTTCTTCTCCCAGTCATCTTTCCAATATCGTATGATCTTCGCGTTATCATCCAATTCGTCAAGCGATTTTGAAGTGATCTTGGAAAGCTCATCGTTCCATTTAGGATTTCGAACATGAAACAGACTCTTTCCGTCTTTTTTATCAGGAAAATAAATAAATTTATCTCCCACCAGACCGATCACAATAGGGCGTATACCTGATTCTTCCGGATATTTCTCTCTTACTTTATCCCAATAATGGAAACCTAATACTTTATCTCCACAACCAATAGATTTGAATTTACTATTCTCACCAAAAACCTCAATGTAATATATATATTTTTTGTTTATCCTCACTGGGACATACCATATGCCTGTTGGAACAATCAATGTACTGATTGCACTATTTTCATCAGCATTCTCAAGCGCTTCACCATTCAATTTAAAAAATTCAATGGGTAAACCAACAAACCAGTCCTTAAATTCCAAATCCGGGTTAATAAACCTTAGTTCTTTCGCAAAATTAAACCCATAAGCTGCTTTTGGATCAGTCTGCAACTGATCCATAATTTCTTTAAGCCCTTTAGGAATTTCTTGGGAATAGCTTATATTTGCTATTCCTAAAAGCCCCATAAGAGCAAATGTCAATAGATATTTCATTGAAAACCTCCATTAATTTTAAAATTGTCGTCAACTGAAAATTAGTTACTTCCCTTTGCTCTTATTCTCGTTATCCCTTTTTCTTATTAGTGCTCTTACCTTCTTTACTTTTTCATTATAATCAGAACGCTTAGCCGAAATGTTACCATTCTCTGCCTTTTCAGCGATATCAACAATCACTTTTTCTTCCTCAAACCCGTCACGAACCCCTGTTACCTGAAACGCGAATTCCACATCATGAAATTCAAAAAAATCCGATTCTTTCATCGCTACAACGATTCTCTCTTTGCTCTCTTCCTTTGTATAGAGAAGCGCCGGTACCCTTTTGGGTGTCAGGAGTACTGTTATCGGCGCATCTGCGCTGGTAACCAGTGAAAAATGTTCGGGTAATTCGATTGTTACCTGACCATCCACCGTCTTTGAGGTCCCCCGCGCAAGAGTAAGCGCTTCGCTGGATTCAATCGATATATATTTTATGAGCTTTGTGGAATCGGTTGGATGTGGTTGAACGAAGTTTTTATTGCCATAAACATTAAGGTCACCATAGATGGTGGCACTTCCGTAGATATATGCATAATCATAAATAGTCGCCCATCCGTAACAATTAATCGCGTTTGTATAAAGCCACCCATAATACGACCCTGAACTACCGCCATCTAACCTTAAATCTCCATAATGGTAGGTAGCTTGATTTGCATTATTGTACGACCGGAATTGTATATCATCGACAGAAGATTTATCTGCGCTTTGGCCCCAAAAAGAAAACAGCTTGCGAGAATAATAATAACGATTGATTTAAACTGTGCTTTCATTTTCGATACTCCCTTATGTGTGATTGTTTGTATTAAAGATGGTAAATAAACTCGATTCCCCAATATAACAGGTCATTCCGTTTTATTAATTAAGATGGTCGTTATTCTTCTCCTCCTTTCTTCGCGGCGACTCTTCTGTCTTTCTCAGGCCGGTTTATTTCCACTAACGTTTTGCGGCTATACGCCGTTTTAATGGCGTATAGCCGCTGTTAGGTGCAGCTTGTATTAATCTATCACTTCTATTGAAAAAAACATCTTTCTATTTTTAATTAAAACAATTATACAGACAACAAGAAGTAATAGAGTCTGTATTACCTTGCTATCTGGATGTGTTGCAAATATTTCATTGGAAATATTTGCTGTCAGATGAAAAATTATTGCAACAAAAATATTTCTTTTTGTTTTATAATATAACCAGTTCATTAAAATCACAAATACAAAAAGGCTGAAGACAAAATTCAGAGAATAAAGCAACCCTTCAGATACAACATTACTGTGATAATATCCTTTGATAAATGACAATGGAAGATGCCATAAGACCCAGTAAATTGCGAATATTATTGAAGCATTGAATAAATTAAACTTTCTTCTCAATGTATCTGTCCCATATGAATGCCAGGCTAATTCTTCAACAATAGGAGCAAATATAAGCATAAACCATGGCGAGAAAACAAGGGAAGTAAATGAAGGTTTCCCAGAAATATAAAATTGGCTTAAATCATGTCCAAAAAGAAGAGAAATTAACTGGGCTATAATTATTGATAAAGGTAACATTAAAAAAGTGATTATAAGATATAAAATATTAAATTCCCTTATATTGAAAATTCTTTGCTTTAAATCCTCTAATAATTCACGATCGACTAAAAAGAAATATGCAGCGGCAAAAACAGGTGCCATTAAGCCAGCTATACCCAGTAATGGTTGTATTAATTCTAAAGCAGCATTCTGAGTTGGTGTATGGCTAATATAGGCAACAATAAACCATAATATCCATGGTATTATGAGTGATAAACTATAAAACTTTACTGTTTTGTTGTACTTTTCAATCATTTTAATTTCTTTTATAAAGCTATTAATTTTTTCCAGTATAAATATTTTTTTAACAAAC
>CAYYNL010000072.1:0-21350 GCA_964472925.1 uncultured Fibrobacter sp.
CGCATCTTAGAGCCGCGTCACCGCATCTTAGAGTCTCGTCATCGCGGCCTGGAGTCGCGCTATCGCAGCTCTGAATACATTCGAAATCCGAAATCTCAAATCTAAAACCTAAAATTTTCCATGTAGTTCGGTAATTTTCTGCAGGTTTTCCTCTCTCATATAATCGCTGATTCCCTGCAGTATATTGATGGCAATTTGGGGGTCAATGAAATTACCGGTTCCAATCTGAATGGCTGAAGCTCCTGCCAACAGATACTGAAGAGCATCATCGGTATTCATGATACCACCTATCCCTATGACTGGGATTGAAACAGCATGGCTAACCCGGTAAGTCATAGCCACACCTACAGGCCTTATTGCAGGACCGGACAAGCCTCCGGTTTTCATTGGAAGAACAGGAGCCTTCTTTTTGACATCTATTACCATGCCTACAAGGGTATTTATGCAGGAGACCGCATCGGCTCCACTGTCTTGTGCGGCTTTGGCGATAACAGTAATATCGGTAACATTGGGGGTAAGTTTTACAATCAGTGGTTTACTGGTCCGCTTTCGCAAAGAACTGGTGAGACGTTGAACCTGTTGAGGATCGGTTCCAAAGGCCAGACCGCCATGTTTGACATTGGGGCAGGAGATGTTTACCTCGTAACCCCAGATCGATTGACAGGTCTCCAGTTTCTCCACCACATTGCAGTACTCCTCCAGGGTGCTTCCTGCTATATTGGCAATGACAGCACAGGGCATTTTGGAGAGCCATTCCATTTTTTCCTTTAGAAATTTATCAACACCCACATTAGCCAAGCCAATGGAATTAAGAATTCCCGCAGGTGTCTCTACAATTCTGGGGATCTCATTTCCGGCACGTGGCTGGAGGGTTATGGCTTTGGTAAATATTGCGCCTAAAGCCGATACATCGATTAATTTCTCATATTCACTGCCGTAGCCAAATGTTCCTGATGCCACACCGACAGGATTGGGAAGAGTCCTGGAACCGATTTTTACTGAGAGATCCATTCAATGCTCCAAATATTGGGATATCTGTTTTTCACCACACCATATCGTAGCCGGAAAACACCGGCCCTTCCTTACAGGCCCTGGCATAACCTGGGGCTTGTTTTACTTTAACTGCACAGCCCATACATGCACCGACTCCACAGGCCATTATCTGTTCCACAGAGATCCAACTGGGTGAGCCCATTTTTTGCGCAAATTGGTGACAGGCACGTAGCATTGGTTGTGGTCCACAGCTATAGAAGACCGTATCAGATTCAATGGATGGCCAGATGGATGAAATATAATCACCAACAGTTCCACTGAAACCCTCGCTTCCGTCATCTGTGCAGATTGAAGGATGCTGGGAGAAGAGCTCGTTACTTTGGGGTATCGAGAGTTTATTTCTACAACCGAAAATAAGTTTAGAACTGATATTTAAGTCCTGTAGAGTCCTGGAGAGAAAAAGAACAGGCCCCAGCCCAATACCACCAGCGATCAGTATGGGTTTCTGATTTTTATCTGGTAAAGGGAAGCTGTTTCCCAAAGGCCCGATTACATCAATTTTATCTCCCGGTGCTTTGGCGGCCAGCAGATCGGTCCCCAAACCTCTGCGCTGAAAAATAATGGAAGCGATATTGAGCTGATTATTGAATGCTGAAAACGCAAATGGTCTTCGAAGCAGCGGAACGTTGCAATCGCAAACCCGGATTGTCAGAAACTGCCCAGCTTTGGGCTTTTGGGATTCCCAGGAAAAATCCAGCTGGAAGAAGTCCTTACAGAGTTTGCTGTTTTTTAAGATAGTTGCAGAGAATTGTTTCATCGATTATCCATACTTATTTCGATTTTCGATCAGATTTAGTTTTTGTTGAAAAGGAAAATAAATACTGCACTTGCTGATTTGGGCAGCTTATGGAAAACCTGATCAATTGGATTTAGGTAAAAAAGAGGGTGGCCAGCAAGAGTTCTGGCCAAAGCGAAAGAGAGTTTTTTTAACTGCAATGGTTACATCAGCTCTTATTCTCTGGGCTTGAAGGTTCCACAATCGGCATGATCTTTTTTTAATATCATATGGATTCCCGGAGCGTTGCATTCGAATGCGTTGTTATATGCACAATCTGAAACTTTGCATGCACCTACACATCCGGTTACATTTGTCATGCCGCCTTTTTCCGTAAAGCGATAGAATGTGTCACAACATGGTTCCTTATCTCCGACTGTAATGGCCGGGGTATGACACTTTTTATCTTTGTTGTAAACACATTGAGTTGCTTGACAATCTATTACCTTGGGCATCGTATTGGCCATATCATCTCCTTTTTGGGAATATGTGCATACTGTTAAATTCCGCTGCGGGAATTCAGTTTCTCTTTATAGAATTAAGAAAAAGCAAGAGATATACCATTAAAAGCTGCATGTGGCAGTTAATCTTATCAAAAAGAGTATTTCTATAAATAAACAACTCAATGTATATTTAATAAAACTCACTTTTCATCTCTTTGTATTATTCAATGATAGGTGATTTAACAACCATCTTCGTTTTTTTTGCTTTGAAAACAATTAATCGAATAAATCGGGCATTTTCGAAATTTGGAGGAAATTGCATATGAGTACCCGTTCAACTACGTTTGGTATTCGTCTGGTGGCATTACTGGCAGCTTTAGGCAGGTTCTGTGTCGCAGATGATGCTTTCGATAAACTATTCAATGCTGGAAATTTTAATGATGCTATAAAATATGCTGATGAAAAAATTCCTGTGGGAGAAAGAGATGCTTCTATATGGGCCAAGCTGGGAATCGCTCATGAAAGCCAAAAAATGACTGAAAAAGCTTTGGCTTGTTATATGGTAGCAATTAGAAATGATGCAAAAAACTATGAAGCTCATCTGGGTGCTGCCCGCATCAACAACAATCTTAATCAATACGAAAATGGCCTGGAAATGGCAAAAAAAGCACTGGCTATAAAAACAACCGGAGAAGCCAGCTGGGAATTTGCCAGGGCCTGTCTGGCTTTGAAAAGTCCAGAAACTAAAACCGCACTCGAAAAAGTAGTGGAAACCGATAAATCCAACGCTATGGCTAACCGGGAATTGGGCAATATTTATTATGAAGAGAAAAAATATGATAAAGCTTTGCCTCTTCTAAAAACCGCCTACAACTCCCAAACCGATGGGGAGACCGCCTTCAAACTGGCTATTGCCTACCAGAAACAGCAGAATATGGATTCTGCAGCACATTATTTCAAAGAAGCTACCAGGGATAATAACTTTAAAAACACCGATGCCGGGCTTGAACTTTCCAGAATCTATTACAAACAGGAGAAATTCAGTCTTGCTGCTCAAGAGTATGGGAAACTGGAAATGTCAAAATTGAGTGCTGATGATCTCTACAGATTTGGTCACAGCCTCAGCAAAGGCGGTGCTTCTAAGGATTCAATTGCAACGGTTTTGGAAGCTGCAGTTCAGAAGTATGGTCCTTCAGTTTCCAGGGAGGCTTTGTTAGCCAGAGAAAAAGTGGGAAGAGCGAAACTGGAAAAGAAAGCATTTCAGGATGCGCTGGATCTTTTTCTTATGATAAGCAAAGCCGATCCCCAGGAAAAGATTGTTAAGCAACAGTCTTTTTTAATTGCAGAAGCCTATGATGGGCTGGGTCAGAGGCAAAAAGCAATTCCTTTGCTGGAAAAGATTATTACTTCCGATAAAGACAATGTGGAGGCCTATGCCAGACTGGCTGATCTTTATACCAAAGAAAAAATGGGAGATAAAGCACAGCAGGTTTATCAAAAACTCCTCTCTTTGCAGCCCAATAACCCCCAAGTCTATATGTCTTTGGGAGAGTACAGCTTGAAGACCAGAAAGTTTGAAGATGCTTTGAAGTATTTCCAGAAAAGTTTCACTCTCGAACAGAATGCAGATGCCGCACAGGGAATGATGAGAGCTGCATGGGAATTGAAAAAGTTCGATCTTGCTTCAGATGCTGCCGAATCTGCTCTTCATAAGGATTCTACTCTCAGTGAACCTCAGCTAATATTGGCCAAAATCCATCTTCAGAATAAAAACTACACTGCTGCCCAACAGATTCTGGAAAAGCTCTCCAACGCCGATAAATCCGATAAAGAGATTTGGATGCAATTAGCCACCTGTTATGAGCAGACAAAAAACACTTCAAAGCTGGCTGAAGTCGATAAGACCATTATGGCACTGGATAAGAAAAATGTGGTGTCCAGACAAAGATATGCCTCTTTTGCGCTTTCTTCTAATAATCAAAAAGAAGCATTGGAAACCTATAAAGATTTGGCTTCTCTGACTCCCAATGATGCAGCGATTTTTAAAAATCTTTATACAATCTCTCTAAAGCTTGATAACAAAAATGATGCTATCGATTATCTGAAAAAATATCTCAGACTGATGCCAAACGATGCTAACGCTCATAAGGATCTTGGAAACCTGCTTATTGAAAGAAAAGATTCAACTGCCGCACTGGCTTCTTATAGGACCGCACTCGGACTTGATCCTGCTATAAAAGGTTTTTATAAGACTTATGTTGGTTTAGTGATGGCTCAGACTCCTCCCAAAAAACCTCTTCCAAAGGGTCAAAAAACTCTGGATGAGGAGATCTTTGATGCTCTTACTGCTGCAGTTACTGCTGGTGAAGCAGATGAAAAAATCTGCACAGATCTGGCACAAATTCATCTCAAGAGGAAAAATTATGCTGCGGCCAGTGATTTGTATCAGAAAGCATTACAGCTTAATCCCAAGAACACCAATATTCTCTCTGAACTGGCGCAATGTCAGGCAAAAGCAGGTAAGATAGATGAAGCTATAATCTCCTATGAACAGGTCACTACACTTAATCAATCCAGTGTTGAAGAGCTGAAACTTCTGGGGGATCTTTACAATAAGAGTGGTAAAAAAGATCAGGCTATTGCTGCTTACAAAAAATTCCTGGAAAAGGCATCTGAACCCATAATCGCTTTTGAGGTTGCTGAATATGAATTTGAAAAGAAAAACCATGTCGAGGCGGTAAAATACTATCAGAAGGTTACTGGTAAAAAAGCCAAAGATGCTCTTTACTTACTTCATTATGGAACTGCTGCTTACCAGAGCAATGATTTAAATAAAGCATCGGAACTTTTCAAGGATCTTACCACCATCACTCCCAAAGATCCTGAACCTTTTAAGACACTCTATGAGATAGCCCTAAAAGAAAAGAAACAGGAACTTGCTGCTGAAAATCTGCAAAGATACTGCAGTCTCAAGCCAGAGGATACTCAAATGCTTCTGGTTTTGGCAAATCTTTACTATGACCTGAAAAATACCGATAGTGCACTAGAGGCTTATAAAGCGGTTTTTAAGGCTGATCCCAAGGCCAAAGGGCTATACAAAAGGTATCTGGAGCTTCTAAGCAAAAAAGGAACAGCAGAAGAAAAGATTCTTGCTTTAAATGGAGCAATAAGTGCTGGGGAAGCTGATGTGACCACCTATATCCAGCTGGGGGATCTTTACAAAGATGCCGGCAATCACGCAAAGGCGATACCCTGTTATGAAAAGGCCTCACAACTGGATGCCAAAAATACCACTGTACTGAGTGCATTGGCAGAGTGTCAGGTAAAAGCTGGATCTGTTTCTGCAGCTATTCTGACTTATGAACAGACCATTGCCATGAATCCTGGTTCCAGCCTTGAATACAGAATACTTGGCGATCTTTATAAAAAAGATAAAAAGACAGAATCTGCAATTAAAAACTATAAGAAATATCTGGAGAAAAATAGCGACAATGCTCTGGCCAAGGAGGTTGGAGAATACGCTTTTGCTCAGAAAAATTATGCAGATGCAATCAAATATCTTGGAATGGTAAGTGGGCCGGAATCCGAAAAAATGGAATTTCTCAAAATGTATGCAGATGCTCATTATTTAAATAAAGATGAGGCAAAAGCATACGATATTTATAGAAAACTTGGAGAAAAGCCCAATGCAGATGCCGACATTTTTAAGAGGTTATATGAAATTGCCCAAAAATTAGGCACAAAGGATAATGTACTGACATACCTGCAAAAATATGCTGCTCTGAAACCTTCTGATGTCGAAGCACAGCGTGCTCTGGGGGATATGCTCTACGAGAAAAAAGACAGTTCAGGGGCTCTTGCTGCTTACAGGGCTGTTCTTAAAGCAGATCCTAAGGCAAAAGGGTTCTACCAGAAATACACTGAACTTTTGATAGGCTCAGGAGCTAAGGACGAAGAGATTGCAGCGGCGCTTCTGGCAGGAATAAACAACGGCGAAGCAAATGTAAAAATGTATCATGCTCTTGCAGATATTTACAGCAAGCAGAATGATCACTTAAAAGCGGTCCAGATGTATGAGAAGGCTTCTCAGCTTGACACTAAAAACGTGGAGCTAATCTCTGCACTTGGCGAGGCACAGGCAAAAAGCGGTAACACATCTGCTGCAATTATGACCTATGAACAGGCTGTAGCCATGAATCCCCAGGCAAACGCTGAATTTAAAATCCTTGGGGATTTGTATAATAAAGATAAAAAAACCGAATCTGCGATTAAGAATTATAAAAAATATCTGGAGAAAAACAGCGACAATGATTTGGCAAAACAAGTCGGAGAATTCGCCTATTCCAAGAAGAATTATCCAGAAGTAATCAAATATCTTAGCATGGTCAGTGGCCCTGCAGCAGAGAATACGGCACTTTTGAAGATGCTTGCAGATGCATATTTCCAGACTAAAGATGACCAGAAAGCATACCAGATCCTTGAAAAACTCAATGCAAAATTACCTTCTGATGCCGATGTGGTAAAAAATCTTTACGAAATTGCTGCAAGGACCGGAAAAAGTGATGATTACATTTCTTACCTGAAAAAGTATGTAGGATTAAAACCTAACGATGTTGAAGCTCTTCGGACTCTGGGTGATAAACTTTATGAGAATAAAGACAGCTCTGGAGCACTGGTTGCGTACAGGCAAATCCTAAAAATCGATCCTAATGCAAAAGGATTTTATAAAAGATATGCAGAACTGATAATGAAGCTCTCAAAGAGCGATGAAGAATTAGTATCTGTATTAAGTGCAGGTATCGCCGCCGGTGAAGCTGATATTAACATGTATCAAAAACTGGCTTCCATCTATAGTAAACAGGGTAACCACGCCAAAGCCGTTCAGATGTATGAAAAGGCTTCCCAGCTTGATACCAAGAATGTCGAGTTGATTTCTTTATTGGGAGAATCTCAGGCTAAAAGTGGTAATACCAGCGCTGCAATTATGACTTATGAGCAGGCTGTTGCCATGAATCCTGGGGCCAATGAAGAATATAAAATTCTGGGAGATCTCTATAAGAAAGACAATAAAAAAGAATCAGCCATTAAAAATTATAAGAAATATCTGGAGAAAAACAGCGACAACAGTCTTGCCAGAGAGGTAGGGGAATTCGCTTATTCTCAGAAAAATTATGCTGATGTCATCAAGTATCTGGGTATGGTCAGTGGTGCAGAAGCCGAAAATCCGTCTTTGTTGAAGATGTATGCAGATGCTTATTATCAGAACAAGGATGAAGCTAAAGCTTTTGATATTTACAAAAAACTGGCTTTAAAGACCACTTCAGACGCGGATGTATTCAAAAAACTATATGAAATTGCAGGAAACCTTGGCGCTAAAGAGGATGCACTGGTTTACCTGAAGAAGTATACTGCATTAAAACCAGCAGATGTGGAGGCGCAGCGGGCATTAGGTGATATTCTATATGAAAAGAAGGATAATGCTGGGGCTCTGGCTGCGTATAGGTCTGTACTTAAAACTGATCCTAAAGTAAAGGGGTTCTATAAAAAATATGCAGAACTGGTGATGAACTCTGATGCCAAAGATGAAGAAATAGTTACTGTATTAAATGCCGGTATTTCAGCCGGAGAGGCAGATTTCAATATGTATAAGTGCCTTGCCTCTATTTATAGCAAAAAGGGAGATCATGTCAAAGCCGTTGGTTTGTATGAAAAGGCTTCTCAGCTTGATCCCAAAAATATTGAGGTGATCTCTCTTTTAGGAGAATCTCAGGCCAAAAGTGGCAATACCAGCGCTGCTATAATGACTTACGAGCAAGCGGTTGCTATGAATCCCAAGGCCAGTAATGAGTATAAGGTGCTAGGAGATCTATACAAAAAAGACAAAAAGACCGAACTGGCAATTAAGAATTACAAAAAATATCTGGAAAATAACAGTGACAATGGTTTGGCCAGAGAAATCGGAGAATTTGCTTATTCCAGCAAAAATTATGGTGAGGCAATTAAATATCTGAGTATAATCAGTGGGCCTGCCGCAGAAGATCCGGTGCTTCTGGAAAAGTTTGCTGATGCTTATCATCAGGTTAAAGATGATGCCAAAGCTTATGAAATTTATAAGAAAATGGCAGAAAAATCTCCCGGCAATCCCGAAGTGTTCAAAAATCTCTACGAAATCGCTGATAAAACCGGTAAAGATGATGAATTCCTTCTGTACCTCAAAAAATATGCAGCATTAAAACCAACCGATGTTCAGGCGCAGCGTACACTGGGGGACAAGCTTTATGAAAAGAAGGACAATGCCGGTGCTGTTGCGGCTTATAAAGCTGTGTTGAAGGCAGATCCAAAAGCGACTGGCTTTTATAAAAAATATGCAGAACTGATCATGAACTCTTCATCCAACGATCAGGAGATTGCGGCAGTTTTGAATGCCGGGATTTCAATTGGAGAGGCAGATTTTAAAATGTACGAACGCCTTGCCTCAATCTACGCAAAGCAGGGTAACCATGCTAAAGCGGTAGAGATGTACGAGAAGGCGTCCCAGTTGGATCCCAAAAATATGGAGATTCTGATTTCACTTGCTGAATCACAGTCAAAGAGTGGTAAGATCAACGGCGCCATAATGACTTACGAACAGGCTGTGGCCATGAATCCCCAGGCATCCACAGAGTATAAAATCTTGGGAGATTTGTATAAGAAGGATAATAAAACTGAATCTGCGATCAGCAACTACAAAAAATATCTGGAGAAAAATGCCGACAGCGATCTGGCTAAAGAAGTCGGTGAATATGCTTTCAGGGCCAAAAAATATGATGAAGCTATAAAATACCTCTCCATGGTAAGTGGAAAGGATGCAAACGATCCAGCATTACTCAAGAAATTTGGTGAGGCGTGTTATCAGGTCAAAGATTACCAAAAGGCAAACAAAGTTTTCAAACAGCTCTCACAGAGTGCTCCATCTGATGCAGAAGTCATGCTCAGTCTTTATGATATCGCAGGCAAGCTGGGATCAAAGGATGAGGCACTCAGTTATCTCAGAAAGTACACGGCATTAAAACCTGCTGATGTGGAAAAACAGAGAGAATTGGGAGATGCACTTTATGAGCGTAAGGATGAAGCCGGAGCTATGGCTGCATATAGTGCTGTTCTGAAGGCAGATCCTTCAGCAAAGGGCTTCTTCAAAAAATATGCATCGCTGGTCATGAAAAGTGGAAAAGAACAGGAGATTGTTTCCGTGCTTAATGCAGCGATTGCTGCGGATGAAGCAGATGCTGAGATGTATGTGAGACTGGGTTCTATTTATTATAATCAGGGGAATTTCTCCAAAGCTGTCTCTATGTACGATAAGGCCAGTCAGCTAAATCCCAAGGATGTATCCTTATTAATTAAGCTTGCTCAATCGCAGGCTAAAAGCGGTGCGGTTAACGCTGCAATCTTAACCTATGAGCAGGCGATTGCAATGAACCCCCAGGCTAATGAAGAATATAAGGCTCTTGGTGATCTCTATATGCAGCAGAAAAAGACTGACTCTGCGATAAAAGCTTACAAAAACTATCTGGAAAAAAGTCAGGATAATGATATTGCTAAACTAGTCGGAGAAGATGCTCTAAAGAGCAATAACTACAAGGAAGCCGTAAAATATCTGGCAATGGTTACTGGCGCTGATGCTTCCGATAAAGATCATTTAATGAAATTTGCTATGGCATGTTACCAGGCAAAAGATGAGTTCAGGGCATATCAGCTTTTCAAACAGCTCTCTAATATTTCACCTAAGGATCCGCTTGTCTTCGAAAAACTGTATGAAATTGCAGGGCGTGCTGGAACCAAAGATGAGGTCTTAAATTACCTCAGAAAATTTGCAGAGCTTAAACCCACTGATGCAAAGGCCCAGATAACTCTGGGAGATATGCTTTTGGAGAAGAAGGATGAAGCAGGGGCACTTGCTGCCTATCGGGATGCACTGAAAGCGGATTCTTCTGCAAAAGGATTCTATAAAAAGTACGCAGAACTGGTGATTAAATCCGGTACTGATGCAGAGAAGGTTGTAGCTATCAATGGAGCAATAAAGCAGGGAGATGCAGATGCCAGAATGTATAAGGTCCTGGCTGATATCTACAGTAAACAGAATCTGCTGGATAAGGCAATTTCCATGTATGATAAGGCTGCACAGCTTGATACTAAAAATCCTCAACTGTTGACTTCCCTTGCTGATTGCCAACTCAGAAAAGGTGCAGTCAATGATGCTATTCTTACACTGGAACAGGCTGTAGCTATTAATCCTACTGCCGACCAGGAATATAAAAAACTGGGGGAACTTTACCTCAAGCAAAACAAAACCGAATCAGCTTTGAAATATTACAAAAAATATCTGGAGAAAAATCCATCTGATGATCAGGTAGCGTTAATTGTAGGACAGCAGGCTTTTAAGGCTAAAAATTATCAGGATGTGGTTAAATTCTTAGGAATGGTAAAGGGTGATGATCGAAAAAAACCAGCGTTTCTTTCCATGTACGGTGAAGCTGCTTTTGAAGTCAGCGATTTCCCCAGAGCACTCATTATTTATAAGGATCTTGCTCTGATAAACCCAAAAGATGCATCAATTTTCAAACGTCTCTATGAAATCTGCACTAAAACTGGTGCTTCAGAAGATGCGATGAATTATCTCAGGAAGTATACCTCAATTAATCCCGCTGATGCAGATGCTCAAAAGGATCTGGGTGATGCACTTTATGGTAAAAAAGAGTTTACTGAAGCTCTTGCTGCTTACAGAAATGCTCTTAAATACGATCCTAAGATCAAAGGTTTTCATAAGAAGTATGTCGAACTGGTCTTGAAATTAGGAAAACCAACGGAGAAAATGCCTGCATTGCAGGGAGCCATTAATGCAGGAGAAGCAGATGCTTTCATCTATAGTGAATTGGGGCAGATCTATAGTGGTACACAAAACTATCCCAAAGCAATCGAAATGTATGAAAAGGCATCTCAACTTGATCCCAAAAACTCAGAGATCCTTTCATCTCTGGCCGATTGCCAGATGAAAAATGGTGATTTAAAGGGGGCTGCACTGACTTATGAGCAGGCTCTGGCCATGAATCCCGGTGCGGTAAATGAATATAAGCAGCTTGGAGATCTTTATATGCGACAGAATAAAACAGATGCTGCCATGACTGCTTACAAAAAATATTTAGACAAGGCTCCGGATGATTATTCTGTGGCCAAGCTGGTTGGTAGAAACTACTATACAGCTAAAGATTATACAAATGCATATAAGTATTTTAGCATGGTAAAAGAAGACAATTCACCTCAGTTTTTAATCGAGTTTGGACTTTCCGCTCTTTATACAAAAAACAGCAGAGTCGCTATAACTACACTGGAAAGGGTTCGAAGCTTAAAAGGAAATTTTGCTTCAAAAGACCTGGCCTACAAGTCATTGGCAGATGCTTATGAGGCAAACGGTGAAAAGATTAAAGCTGCAGAAGTGCTTAATGAATATGTTAAAATACCAGGAGTTAAGGATCCGGATGCCTCTTACAAAAGAGCAGCTGTCTATGAAACCATTAATGCATCTGAAGCAGTTAATATGTATAAGGAAAACCTGATAGCATTTCCTAAAGATTATCGAAACTATATGAAATTAGGTATATATTATTCGCGTCAGAAAGGCGGCGAGCAGACTGCTGTCAAATATCTGGAAAAAGTACCTGTTCTCACTGACACTATGCCCAAGGTCTGGCTTGAGCTGGGTAGTCTTTATCTTAGAATGAAAAAAGATCAGAGCATGATCAATGCTTACAGAAAGTATTTGGAAGTTGCTCCGGAAGATGCTGAGGCAATTGGAAAAATAGGTGAAATCCTACTCTCCAGAAAAATGGTTGACGATGCAATGGTATTTCTGGAAATTGCCAATTCGCAAAAGGAAAATGATCCAAAAATAATGACCTTACTGGCCAGAGGTTATCTCATGACCAAACGTCGTAAAGAGGGTGCGGATCTTCTGGAAAAAGTAGTCAGAATCACCAAAGGAAAAGTCGATGATGATCTGAGAATGGTGCTGGTTGATGTCTACATTGAGACCAGTCAATTTGATAAGGCTGCCGAAGAGTTAAGGGTACTTATTTCGGTTAACAGAGATAAAGATGTTATGCTTAAATACGCCAGAGTGCTTTACGAATTAGGAAAACCCAATGATGCTCTGACTCTGGTGGAGGAGGTTAAAGCAAAAGATCCGGAAAATCTGGAAGCTTTGATGATGATTGGAAAGATCAGGACCGGACAGAAAAAGTATGATGATGCTATTGAAACCTACAAGGAAATTCTTTACATCGATCAAAATTATGCACCAGCTTTGTGTGAGAGAGCAAACATCTATTTGATCCAGGGCAAATACCAGTGGGCGCAAACATTTTATGATCGGGCCTTAAAAGCCGATCCTAAAAATGCTATGGTTCATTTGGGGCTTGCACGCTTGTCTAAAAAGCAAAAAGATTATGCCGGTTATTCTGAACACCTCGAGATGGCTCGAAAACTAGATCCGCAGAATAGAGAGATTCAGGAAGAGATTCGGAGTGTAAAAAGATAAATCCGTTTAGGTTGGGGGGAACTTCTTAGTTCTCCCCATTTTCGATTCCCCCCTTAGTTCCCATTTATTCGTTTAATCCAGCAATTAAAAATCCTTCTCTGATTTAGTAAAAATCCGTTTAACGGATTTGAACTGACTTTCCTGATGACAGATCGTAATAATAAGGAAGGGAGGTAAAATGAACAACAAAGAAATAGCAGAAAGACTCAAAGAATTGGTTAAACTTTATGATGATTGTGCCTGGAATTATGAACGGGCACTGGATCTGATACAAGATGAAGAATTGTATCAACAATTGGTTGAGATGAACGATGCACACCTGGAAAGAATGGAGAATCTGAAGGAGTATATAAAACAGTTGGGAGTTGAAGTTCCTGATTATCTGGAAGAAATTTCTCCAGAGATCAGTATAGTGAATGATGAGATGAACGATGAGGATATAGTCAAAGTGCTTAAAAAGAATGAGAATTTATTAAGCAAAGAGCTTCAGGGTGTAGTAGAAAGTATTCAGATTCCGGAATTGGTACAGGATCTGGAAGAAGGAATAGAAGATGAGAAGATATATATAGACACCCTTGAGAATTTTATATCATGAGGAAAGAAGGTGTCAGGAATGAACCTGACACCTTTTCACCTTTTGTTAATCGGCTCAAATTAATTGTAACTACCCGGTTTCAAATTAATGACTTGTAAGAAATCTTTAATCCTAAAAACCGCAGTAAATGACGGTGAAGAACCGTAAGATATTGATGCAGAAAGGGTTGAAGTCCTTGAAGGTTTTATCTACTGGTGATAAGACCGAAAGGACTGAATGCCTTTATGCGCAATAGATTACGTGTTATTCGCGTCAATCTACTGCGGTTTTTAGGTTAATAATACCTGATTTCAGATAACGAGACTGGGCAATATATTTCACTGTCGATATTTCAGTTCAGATTATTTCTGATTAGATACTGTTTGGATATTAGTATGTAAATTATAGTTTTCTCATATTGAGAATTGAACAGGGGAAATGGATAAAAACCAATAAAACTATACTTGCGGGAAAACGAATAGCATTCTCTGAGTGTTGTCAATCAAATGGCATGTTTATTGCGCTGAAGTAAAAAATGTGCGCTGCTCATGTTAGTTATATTATTATACAACTTTTTAAATGGGAGGTATTATGAAGCTGCGCAATATCTTAATAATCGGTCTGAGTTTTTTTGCGCTGGTTTGGGCTACAGGTAATAAAAATGGAGCAAGTGGGCAAAATGGTCAGAATGGTTCTATGGATACTATTACCGTTACAGGAATCGTAAGCAAGTTAAACACAACAGATAGTATGCTTATTTTGCAAACGGATAATACTACCGATACTCTTTACATAACTTCCAAAACTCAGATGCCTCCTGAGCAAAAGTTAAGTCAGGGAAGCAGAGTGGAAGCAAAATATGTGGAAAGAAAGGGACGAAAGGAGTTAACCTCTGTTAAGGCCGAGAATATCCAGGGTACTTTATTTAAGAAA
This sequence comes from uncultured Fibrobacter sp., assembly GCA_964472925.1. Lineage (GTDB taxonomy): Bacteria > Fibrobacterota > Chitinivibrionia > Chitinivibrionales > Chitinispirillaceae > JAAYPC01. The sequence continues at coordinate 14,352 of CAYYNL010000072.1, forward strand.
ACATCATTTAAGAAAACATCCTCGAATAACTCAAGTAACGGTCAAAAAGAGATGACTATGACCGGTACTATCGAAGAGCTTAACATTGATGACAGTACGATCACTATTAAATCAGAAGATGAATCAGAGACTATTTATTACAATGGGAAAACCAAGCTGAATATGAATCAATTGACTCAAGGAACCAGAGTGAAAGTTAAATATAAAGAAATGCAGGATCGAAAAGTAGCCACTGAAATTTCTACAAAAAATGGGCAAAACGGAAAGAATGGAAAGAATGGTAACAACGGATGAAAAAATCCAATGGTTATTGGGATACTTATAATGAATAAATGTGTTTAATCTCTCAGTTCCAGTTTTGGTCGCTGGTTTATTTATTGGACCCCTTTCTCAAAGAAAGGGGTATTTTATTTTCAATAATTTTTACAGGGAATAGTTCTTCGCTGTGCACAGAATTATTAGGCTTGATTGATTTGGTGAATTATCATAAAATAATGGGAAAATATCATTTCAGGGCAAAAATATGGAAGTAATCAGTAAAGAAAAAAGCAATGTGCTGAATTTGTCATTGGCTAAACTGCAGAAATTAGCTCGCAAACAGGGCTATATTACTGAAGAGCAGATAGAGAATTTCTGCAGTGAAAAGTTATCGGCAATTCAGATAAGAGAATTTCTGGATCAGAAAAACATTTCTGTGCGGCCTTCCAGAAAAATCATTAATTACAGACTGGAGCATAATAGAAGCCCGGAACTAGAAAAAAATCGCTATTCTGATCCAACATGGATTTATCTGAACAGTTTGGGCCGTGTTCCACTAATGAACCGTGGGCAGGAGGTGCAGTATTCCATTCTGATGCGTTTTGCTCAGTATAAGCTACTTGATATGGCATTCAGGAAAACTCCGATACATCAGGCTATACTCTGTATGAGTAAGGAGCTTAAGGAGGGTAAAATCGAATGCGCCGATATCCTTCGGGTCGAAGAGGATAGATTGAAAAACCCCTCTGAAATTGAAGAAATGAAGCTTGATTTCTTTAAAAAAGTAAAATTTTTGCAAAAAGCGATTTCGGAGCTCGAAAATCTAAAAAATGGCCTCTCTGCTTCTTCACAGAAAAGTTCTTCAAAAGATCTGCAATTAAAGGAAGACAAAATAGTTGAACTATGCCAGCAGTTAAGATTAAACACCAGAAGTGTTCGTGATTTATTGGAAAAATTTAAAAAAAATTTGGCAGAATCGGCTACTGCTGAGGATCTGGAGACATTCTCTTATTGGGAGGAGATGAGAAATCAGGCTAAAAGCGCTATTATTGAAGCTAATGTAAGATTGGTGGTTAGCATCGCCAAAAGGTATACCTACAGAGGTCTTGAAATAGGTGATCTGATTCAGGAGGGAAATAAGGGGCTTATCACTGCTGTTGATAATTTCGATTACAGGAAAGGTTATAAATTCAGTACTTATGCAATATGGTGGGTACGTCAGGCAATTACCCGGGCAATTCATGAAAAATCAAAAACGATCCATCTGCCGGCAAATACCTATGAGCTGATTTCTAAAATTGAACGCTTTAATCGCGAATGGAGCTTGAAAAATGGAACCCAGCCTGGGGTAGAAGAGATTGCTGAGGGGATTGGATGTTCTCCTGAGAAAGTGGAAACTGCATTGGAGTGTGCAGTTGATCCCATCTCTTTAGACATGGAAGTTAACTCTGAGGACGGTACCACAATAGGAGAATACATAGAAGATACTAACTCCGAAGACCCTTTTGTTCGTCTTTCACTTTCTTCTCTTAGAAAGCACATCCAACAAGTGTTAGATTCTCTCGATCAAAAAGAGAAGGAAACAGTTATTATGAGATTTGGGTTGGATGATGGCAGGATTAAAACTCTCAATGAGATCGGAGAAAAACTGGGTCTCACAAACGAAAGGGTCCGTCAGATCGAGATCAAGGCACTCAGAAAACTTAAGCAGGCCAGCAGATCAAATATCCTTCTTCCGTGGAAAGAGGATGTGGATGTAGCGGATGATGAGTTGATGGATTAGTGCTGTCCTTGAGGACTGAAAAATTCAGGGCAACCGAAATTGATCTGCACAATCACTTCAACCAAGGAAATTAGGTTAAAAAAAATGCTAAACAAAGTAACTGTTTAGCCGATAAAGTAAATATGTGCATCAGAAAAATTAAAACAGGGAGGTTATCGTGAGCGGTGTTTCAAATGTAGCTCAATCTATCGATGCGGTTAACCAGGTTTTACAGGCGGCACAAACAAAGGCCATACAAACCGCAGAAAAAATGATGAAAGTCAATGTTGCAATGACCCTGGGCCAGGAAAATGGGAAGGGTAACCTGATAGATCTGGTTGCTTGATCACAATTTTCCTCAAAACAGATGGAGGTTGCCGCCCTTTTACCAGTAATATGGTTTGTATTCTTCGTTAAGTCGCTTTTTATTCTCTATAGCTTTTTGGTAAGCCTTTATATAATGGCGGGCACTGCTTTCCCAGGAAAAGTCTCTGTTCATTGCCTGCTGGATCATCTTTTTCAGATGATGTGGACGATCATAGTAGGTGCTTATTGCCCATCCTACAGTGTAATAAAGTGCATGTGAGGTGGGATCCCAGAATTTAAATCCAGTTCCATTACCGCTGCTTTCATCATAATTCTCTACAGTATCATCCAATCCTCCTGTAGCTCTGACAATAGGCAGAGTTCCGTAATGCTGAGAGTACATCTGATTGAGGCCACATGGTTCAAAAAGAGAAGGCATCAGAAAGAAATCACAGCCTGCGGTAATCAGGTGTGCTCGATAGTTATCGAAGCCGATATAAGAGCCGATTTTTCCACCGTAGCGGACTGGAAGGTTTCCAAAGAAATCCTCAAGATTCTTATCCCCGGTTCCCAGGATGACAAACTGTACATGCATATTCTGGATCAGTGATTCGATTGTCTGAGCCAGTAGATGGAAGCCTTTCTGTTCTACAAAACGCCCTATTATTCCGATAACTGCCACATGGTTATCTTCAGCCAGATCAAAGGTGTTTTGAAGATGTTTTTTACAGACTTTTTTTCCACTTAGATCCTTCGCGGAATACTTTGCTGGAATCAACTGATCATTCTGAGGACTCCACACTGCATAATCGATTCCGTTAATTATTCCCAAAAGGCTGTTTCCTTTGGAAGCCAGATAAGGTGAGAGTCCGAATCCACCATAGGGTGAAGTGATTTCTTTAGCGAATGTAGGACTTACAGCAGTGATTACATCCGCATAGTGGATTCCTCCTTTGAGAAAGTTTATCTGGTCGTAGGATTCCAGTTTATCTTCAGTGAAATTATGCCAGCCAAGTCCAATGTATTCCATGTGCTTTTTGGGATAAATTCCTTGATATGCAATATTATGGATTGTCAGCATTGAGGCTGCTGATCCTAAAATTGGGTCATTCCAGTGCCAGACTTTAAGATAGGCTGGAGTGAGCGCGGTTTGCCAGTCATTGGCATGTACTATATCGGGTTTAAACTGGATGTCTTTACAAAGTTGAAGTGCAGCTCTGGAAAGGAAGCTGAAACGAAGCGGGTTGTCATCATAGTCATGCATGGAAGAATCATGGTAGAGTCCCCATCGCTCGAAATATAGCTGATGTTCGATGAGGTAAACCGGTACTTCCGAATTGGATGTAATCTGATAGACTGTACACCACTCCTCTTTATTGCCCATCCATACTCCCATGGGTTCCACAACTTTTTGGACATTTAGAGATCCTTTGTCGATCATAGCATAACGTGGGATCACTACTCGCACATCATGACCCATTTTTTTCAGAGTTCCGGATAAGGAGGCTACAACATCTGCCAGTCCTCCGATTTTGGCATAAGGATACATTTCAGAAGAAACCATTAAGATATTGAGTTTTTGATCGGATTTTTTTTGAAGATTTTTCATGCATGCTCCGGATTCCCGATTATTGCCCCTTAGGGGTTAATAGCTCAGGAATATACAAAATGATTGGTGTATTTGTCACTTAAGAGGGCAAAATTTATTCCTCACGTTTTAAAAATTATCATCTTGGGGAATAGAATTTGCAAGAAAAAAGGTTAAGTCAGAATAAAAAGCTCACCTTTAAGGAGAGATTTATGAAAGCAACAGTAGATCCTGACACTTGCATTGGGTGTGAACTATGTCCAACCATCTGTCCTGAGGTTTTCCACATGGGTGATGATGGTCTGGCGCATGCAATCCTGAATAATATTGCACCGGAGCTTGAGGCTACTGCCCGTGAAGCGGCTCAAAGCTGCCCGGTTCAGGCTATCAGGATTATTTGATATATAGTTCTTTAACCTAAATCGTACGATTTATTTGCACTGATTCGTTTCGATACATTTGATTATCGACTCGAAAGTTTTTTGACCAGTATCACATGGTAAATATGGCTTTTTGTCCTTCGCAATAGCTACCAAGGTAGGATAATACTTCAGGGTCGATAATCTAAATAACTCAGTAAAGGGTCATGATAAACAGTTAACTGTATCTCAAATAATTGAGCAAAATTTATTGGAAAAACTTATTTGCGTTTTGGAAAGCAGCTCGAGGATTTGGAACTTCCAGTTTTTTACAATTGCCTAAACAGTTTTTAAGTTATGTGCTGATTTACAGGTAAACTAAATCACGGGAGGAATTTCTATTCCTCCCGGAATAAAGCTACTTTTTACCCAATATAGCGTTACTGTTTTTTAAATCATCAATCATTCCCTCAGAAAGACCTGGAACTTTCCTCAGATCATCCCATGATTCGTAAGGACGATGATCAACGATAAAATGTGCCCTTTTTTCTCCTACCATAGGCAGCTTTGCTATAGTATCCAGATCTGCACTGTTTAAGTCAATTTGTTCTCTGAATTTATTTTCGGCCATAATTGCCTCCTGTTAACTGATATAATTCTTTACAGTTCTACTGAATCCTTCAATCGTTGGCTTCTGACTTCTGAAAAACCGGGTATCTGATCCAGTTCTTCTTTGCTGTTAAATCTACCATGTACATCTCTGTACCTGATTATGGCATCAGCCATTTCGTTGCCAATACCACTAATCTGCTGGAGTTCTTCTCTAGAAGCCTTGTTGATATTGATTTTCTTTTCCATAAGTCTACTCCTTTTGGGAATCTCCCATTGTCCTTAATATTACGGCTTAACAATGTGATGCATTGCATAACCTTTGGGGACAGGGATTAAGGAGTTGAAGAACTTACGGATCATGAAATTCAAATGGCACATAAAAGGATGTGTCTGTTCTTCTGACAAGCAGCAGAACCGATTGACCACTTCTCAGAGTTTCTGAAATAGATATAAAATCCTGGACACTATAAATCTGGCGGGGCTTTTTATCCTGGACTTTAATCTGAATGATCAGATCTCCAGGAAGCAATCTGGTACGGGCATCGGTTAAGGATGGATCCACCCTGGTGACTACTACTCCCTGCAGATCAGTGGCAATTTTATATTGATTGCGGATCTCCTCATTGAGGTTGGCTACTGCTATACCGGTTTTTGTTTCTGTACCATCAAATCTGGGTTGGCCATAATTATCGGACTGTTTAGCAGGATCAGTAGTTTTTAATGCTTCCGGAGTACGTTCGATTACTTTTAACAGTAAATTGATTCTTTTCCCCTGGCGCAAGATGATTACCGCTACAGTGGAACCGGGCTTTATGGATGCTACTATGTTTCTAAGATCATTACCATTTTTGACTGGCTGGTTGTTAAATGACAGAATAATATCTCCACGTTGAATCCCAGCTTTGGCAGCGGGTTGATTTTCGTAAACATTGGAAACCAGTACACCATTGACATTTTGAATTCCAAGGGCCCTGCTGGTTTCATTCGTAAGTTCCTGAATAGATAACCCTATCCATCCTCTTACCACTCTGCCCTCATACACCAGATCTTCCATGACTTTTTTAGCCATATTTATTGGAATTGCAAAGCCGATTCCCATAAACCCCCCATCCTGAGAATAGATAAGGGTATTGATGCCAATTACTTCACCATAAATGTTTACCAGAGCACCACCGGAATTACCTGGATTTATAGCTGCATCGGTCTGGATAAAATTCTGGTACATGGCAATCTCACCGATTTCCCGTTCCAGCGCAGAGATTATTCCCTGAGTGATTGTGGATTTTAAGCTGAAGGGATTACCAATTGCAGCTACCCAATCTCCGGGTTTGAGTTTATCGGAATCTCCCAGAAATGCTACTGGCAGATCAGGAGGAACTTTTCCTTTTATCTTTAAAACTGCCACATCACTTAGCGAGTCGGTACCTGCCACTGATGCCTTGAATATTCTTCCATCTGAGAGGCTTATGTCTATTTCCTGTGCACCGCTTATTACATGATAATTGGTGAGCAGGTAACCATTGGAGGAGACAATGACACCTGAACCCAAGGCTTGGGTACGACGCTGGTGTTCGGGTGTTTTTCTGGATTTTAAAGAATTAGGCAGCAGGTTATTGGTTATTTGAGAGTCTACTTTTGTGGGAATAACCGCTACAACTGAGGGGACAACCGATTGGGCTACATTAACAAAGATATTTTTGAAAACGTTGAGATTTATGGTGTCCGCTGCTGCTATGGGACGTTTACTGGCTCCTATGGCAATACTGCCGCGTTTGGGACGTTCATCATTGGGATAACTATATGAGCAGTTAGTGAGTGCCAACATACCGATGATCAGCGCAAAAGCCAGCTTACCTGGTAACAGTCTCATAGAATGCTCCTTTTATACTGGAAAACTGTTACCTGAATCATGCAATAGCGGCGAGACCCGCTTCCGCTGGTGCATAAGTCAGGTATAATATTTAGGAGTTCAAGAAACGTGCCACGACTGGTGATAGTCTTTTCCCGAATGAAAAAGAGCTAAAAAACAACCTGTAAAAAGTAGTTGCTTATTTCAGCATATCGGCATTATATTAAAATTACCAGCAATTACTATCCTACCTGCAAGGCCCTCT
>CAYYNL010000073.1:0-5038 GCA_964472925.1 uncultured Fibrobacter sp.
TAACCGCGGTGATACCGGCTTCCCTGAGTGCGGGAATCATTCGCACATGAAAAGCGGTTTCAGGAGGAAAAAGGATACTTGAGACATCGACTCCAAAAGTATGTTTAATGATATTGCGATGAAGAGCAATTTGCTTTATGATATCCCTTTGGGGAATGAGTGGCATTATCGGGTGATAAAATCCGAAGGAGGTAAACTTGAGTCGGCTGTGTTGTCCCTTGGAAAGAACTGATGCAATCTGTTTTAATGAATTATTCCAGTTGTTAAAACATCCGCTGCAAAGGTTTTCTTTTTCGCAACGGTTTAATTGCTCTATCAGAGAACCACTCCAACTGGTGGAGATGCCTGCATAGGGAAGATCCCCTTTGAGGTAATTATTGATGGCATCCGGGATAAAGCGGGTGTAATTGCCGCATCTGGATCCAAAGATTGCTTCCAATTCACCATTCCAGAAACTTGGGTCTGCTGCCCTGTAGTAGGGCTGATGCATATGTTTATGAATAGCAAAATACAAACGGGGTTTGGTTTCATAAGTGTTCATGGAAAAGTATCCTTGGAACCTGATGGGAGAGGAAATCAGTTTCTTTAGGATAGAGAATTTGCAAAATGAGTGCCAGTGGGTACCTAAAATATTCTATTATGCAAAATCATTTTCTATAAGTACTTAAAGGGCAAATTCTACTATCCCAGTATAAAGTTCTGGTCTTGGATGTTAGTATAAAACGATCTGAAACTGGAAATATAAACTAGCTTTCAATACCTGTCCGGTATTGGAAAATCATCTGCATTCTTCATCGCCTGTCCTGTAAGTTATTATTTTCCTTCTCAGTGTATTCAGGGGCTTTCCCTGAAGTTTAAAAATCGTTTTGAAGTTAAAGAGGTATTTTGCAATGATGAAAACAGCCGGTTTTATTCTATTATTAACTCTGCTTTTGCTTTCCTGCGTTACTAAAGATGAACAGAAAAATATTGCAAAATCCAACCTTGACAGTGCTTTTATAGATCTTAATAAGATTGTTGTATCTCAGGTACCTCAGATAATATCCGTTACTTCACCAGTGGATCTGGCCTTTAATACAGAGGTAATCCCACCACATCTGTGTGGCATGGTTCTGGATCAGTCTCCATTTACATTTCAACCGCCAATTACCGGAGAAGCCCGATGGCTTTCTCAGACCCTTATACGGTTTACCCCTTCGGAGTATCTTAAGCCTGGAATTATCTATAAAGGATTATTCAAAGGCAAGACCGCTTTGGGCGACCAATGCAATGTTAATGATTATGAGTTTACCTTCAAAACTGCAGAGCAGGAAGTACTTTCCTTTAATGCGGATTTTATTCCGGATACAGGTAAGAATATGGTTGTGCTGAAAGCGAATCTGGCTTTTGCCCAGCCCATTGATCCTTTCAGATTAAAGAAGGATATACAATGTAAAGTAGAAAAAAAACGTCTGGATGTGATTATCACCCAGAGATCTGATGATCTGCGAATTGCAGATTTGACTGTAGGCCCGATTGAACGGAGAACAAAACCTGCTAGGTTTACATTTACTTTACCAGGCTCCTATAAAGCAGAAAAAAAAGAGTGGCAGAAGCAGATCATTCTTCCGGAAGCTTCGGCTTTCAGGGTGATTTCACATTCAGAAATGGGAGAGGTGGGAAATCAGAGAATTTATGGATTTCGCTTTTCTGATCCAGTGAAAAAAGGCATGGACCTTTCCGGATACGTTTCAATAGAGCCGCCTATCGATTACGCTGTTTCAGTTGATGGAAGAAATCTCAAGGTGCAGGCTGGGTTTGTTCATGGTAACGAATACAAAATCCGCCTTTCCAAAGGCCTTCCAGGAGCGTTTGGTACTGTAATGACTGATGATTATGATGCATCTCTTTCTTTCAGTAATATTAAGCCTGAAATCAGGTGGCTCTCAAAAGGTAGTTATCTTCCTTCAGATAACCAGTTCAGAATACAGCTTAAATCAGTAAACATCAGTGAAATAAATTTAACTGTTACAGAAATTTACGAAAACAATCTGGGATTTTTCCTTCAAAGCAACATCCTGTACGATGAAAAAGATGAAAACAATCGGAACAGATACGAATACTATTCCCCGCATTATTATGGTGATCTTGAACGTACAGGCAAGGAGATTTACAACAAAAAGCTAAAGATTACAGATACTAAAAACAAATGGATTACCACAGAGTTTGATCTTTCAGAGGTGTTCGCAGGTAAAAAAAACAGTGCCTTTGTAGTTAGTTGCCGATTTGATGAGACAAATCTTTGCGGCAGATGTATTAATGATCGTAATGACTTTAATGGCGATGAACTTTATTATGAAGATGATAATTATTACAGTAATCCATGCCAGTATGGTTATTATTATCGGCATGGAACGATATCGAAACTGCTGATTGCCTCCGATATAGCCCTTACCCTGAAAACAGCAGAGGATGGAATTCACGTTTATGCAGTGAATGCACTTAAAGCTCAGCCGGTTTCCGGTCTTCGGCTGGCAAGGTTTTCATATCAGAATCAAATTCTGGAAAGGACAACAACTGACAATAATGGACATGCATTGTTTCATGGTACAGATGGACACTATATCCGCGGTGAAGAGAAAGGGAGTTTAGCGATAATGCGGCTGGATCATCCGGCATGGGAACTTTCCTCATACGACATAGCAGGTGTGGATGAAGGGAAGTCGGGAACCGATGTTTTTATGTACACAGATCGTGGAGTATACAGACCTGGTGACACAGTGCATCTTTGTGCAATAATCCGTTCTGAAAGAAAAATCCCTCCTGAGAATCAGATGGTTTATCTGAAAGTAAAAAATCCCCTGGGTCAGATCACTTTTGAGGAGAAAAAGAGTTGTGGAAAGAACGGACACCTTTATTTTTCGATACCTTCCGATATTAAGGCGCCCACCGGTAATTATGTTGCTGAGTTGAAGACAGCGGATAACAGTTTTACAAAAGTACTGAAGGTAGAAACGGTTAAACCTAATCGCCTGAAAGTGAATATCGGAATCTCTGATACTATTATGGATTCAAGAGGAGATGTGAGTGTAAATATTGAATCCAAATATCTTTTTGGTACTCCTGCAGCCGGATTGAGGGCTGTTGTAAGCGCAGATTATTCGGCTATACCACTTAAAATACCTGTGTTAAGCGATTATAGTTACAGTAACCCTTTAAGATATTTCACCGGAAGAAGAGAGGAGATTAGCAATACTGAACTGAACACAGAAGGGAAACTGCAGGTAAATTATCGCATCAAAGATATTCAAAAAACTCCCGAACTGTTAAAAGCCAGTTTTCAGGTAAAAATCTATGAAAAAGGTGGAGACTTTACTACCCAGAGTAAGAATGTTCTGGTAATACCATATTCCACTTTTGTGGGAGTAAAGAACGTTTTTCTTCATGGTAGTGCGGCAACAGGTCAGACTTACGAGCTGCCGATTGTACTCAGCGATATCAGAGGCCAATTTATTGCTGGTCGTAAACTTAAAGTGCGCTGGTATCTTAATAAACGGTATTGGTGGTATGATTACGACGACCATGACAGAAAAGATTTCCGAACATCAGAAAACACCTATAAAATAGGAGAATTTGACTTAATCAGTGCTGATAAACCGGTTTTCCAGAAAATCGAGGTTGATGATGAAGGTCAACACTTCATTGAAGTGATTGATGAGCAAAGTGGACATAGTGCCGGTCTGTTTTTCTGGGCTTCCCCATGGGGAGAAGAAGCTATCTCCGAAAAAGCCAGGCAACCTCTGTTGCCTATAACAGGCGATAAAAATATTTATTATACTGGTGATAAGGCAGTTTTCTCATTCGAAACTCCCAAAGAAGGAATGGCAATTTTTACGGTAGAACAGGGATCCCGAATTCTGCATCAGGAGGTCAGAAAAGTGAAACAGGGTAGAACCGGTTTCACCGTTGATCTTAACAATGAATATGTTCCCAACTGTTATGCATCCGTCAGTCTTATTCAGCCGGCAAACCGCAGCAGCAATGATCTCCCATTGCGCATTTATGGCCTGAAACCTTTTACAGTTGAAGATCAGGGCACCAGACTGAAACTTTCTTTACAGGCACCCGAAGAGATTAAGGCTAACAGCAAATTTGAGATCAAAGTTACTTCTGCAGATACAAGGGAAGGGACTTTTACGGTTGCCATTGTTGATGAAGGGTTGCTGGATCTTACCGCTTTTATGACTCCTGATGTCTGGGAACACTTTTTTCAGAAGAGGCGACTGTCTGTTCTTTCCAGAGATAATTTTGAAGAGATCCTGTCAGCTCTGATACCAAATATGGACAAAAGATTCTCAATAGGAGGAGATCTGGGATTAGAAAGAAGCCTAAGGGCTGGTGAATCGCGTGTACAGAGATTTAAACCGTTTGTACTTTTCAGAGGTCCGATCTCGATAAAACCTGGAAGCAGTTCTGTTTTGTCATTTAATATGCCCAATTATGCAGGCTCTGTAAGAGTAATGGCAGTGGGGTGTGCGCAGAACAGTTATGTGTCTATGGAAAAAACCGTTCCGGTTCGGCAGGAACTGATGCTTCTGACAACTGTTCCCAGAGTTGCCAGACCCGGAGATTTTTTTTCTGTGCCGGTATCGGTATTTTCTACCAGTAAAAACGTAAAAGATGTAAAAGTGCAAATCAGAGTATCTGGAAATATCACTGTACAAGGAAATGAAGATACTGTCATAACATTTGATAATCCGGGCGAGAAGGATGTTAAGTTTTTAGTAAATGTTGGGAAGTCAATCGGGAAAGCGACTCTGATTATCGATGCTGTGTCTGGAAAGTATCGAACCTCGGATACTACCATACTGCCTCTTACTGCTGCGAATCCTTATTATATCAGGGTTACTGATACATCAGTTTCATCGGGTAATGATCTGGTGGTTACACCTAAGCAAATCGGTATCGAGGGTACAAACAGGGCAAGGATCGCTGTCTCACGTTTTCCTGATATACAGATAGATAAGAGGCTTAAAGATCTGATCAGGTACCCTTATGG